>JAJYAC010000015.1 GCA_021779735.1 Actinomycetes bacterium | reverse complement strand
TCCGATCTCTTCTTGGGCGAGTGACCCGTGGCCTTGACGCCCGTCAAGACCTCGATGCCCCGGCGCTTGAATGAGCGCTGCACGACGCTGACGACCTCGCTGTCACAGCCATTGAGGATCGTGGGTAGGAACTCCAAGATCGTGACCTTGGAACCCATGTCGGACAGCATTGAGGCGAACTCACAGCCAATCGCGCCTCCACCGATCACCGCCGCGCTGGCGGGCAGACTGTTGAGATCGAGAAACTCGTCCGACGTCACGACCGTGACGCCGTCGACGTCAAAACCGGGCAACGTGCGCGGCACGGAACCCGCGGCGAGAACGACGTTCGTCCCGTGGAGGCTGGCGCCGGCGTCAGAGCCGTCGAGTACCACCACGTTCTGACCGGCGTCGAGTCGGGCGGTGCCCTCAAAGAGGGTGACCTTGCGCCCCTTGAGTAGTCCCGTCAAACCCTTGGTGAGCTTGTCCACCACGTCGGTCTTGCGACCCTGGGACACCGAGAAGTCCACCGTCACGGCGCCCGGCGTGATGCCAAAGGCCGACGCGTGCTCCAAGGTACGACGTACGTGGGCGGTTTCGAGAAATTCCTTCGCCGGCACGCAGCCGCGCTGCAAGCATGTGCCGCCCACCTTGTCGCGCTCGACGAGGGCGATGTTGAGACCGGCGGCCGCGCCGTAGAGGGCGGCCGCGTAGCCGCCCGGACCACCACCAATGACGACGACATCGAACTGCTGGACCTCTGGTGCCACGGGCGTTCCCTTCGCTTATGTCTCAAACCAAGCGAAATCCTAATGTTTAGCGAGCCTCGCGTTCCGCTCAGGAACTCGAGGGACGCTGGGTGTCGGCGGACAACGTCGCGAGGGCGTCGACGAACTCGTTCATCGGATCGCCCGAGTGGCCCTTGACCCACGAGAAGATCACCTGACGCTCGCTCTCGAGAGCGAGCGCGAAGAGTTCCTCCCAGAGGTCGCGATTGGCTACGGGCTGACCCTGGGAGTTCTTCCAGCCACGGCGCCGCCAACCCAGGTACCACTTGTCGTTAAAGCACTTCACGACGTAGGAAGAGTCGCTGACGATCTCCACGGCGCCCTCGGGAGTGGATCGCAGAGCCTCGATGGCCGCTCGCACTTCCATCCGCTGGTTCGTCGTGTGGGCCTCGGCGCCACTCGCGTAGCGCGTCGTGCCTTCGGCCCACGCCCATCCGCCGGGACCCGGGTTACCGCGACAGGCGCCGTCGGTATGAATTCTTTTCATATGTGACGAGTCACCCACGCGTCCGGGTCGTTCGTGAAACGCGTCACCGCATCGGGCAATTCACCGCGCAGCACTTGGGCGAGGTTGACGTGTTCGAGGACTTCACGTAGTGCGCCGCGGACAGCGACCCACACGTCGCGCAGGTGCTCCGCTTCGCCTTCGTAGACCACCGTTTCGGGTCGCATGCCGCGCACGCCGGCCATTGGACCGGTCACCGCGCGCAAGATGTCGGCGATCATGATCGTCGCGGGGTCTCGCGCCAGGCGAAAACCCCCTTCGGGTCCACGCTGACTTGTCACCAGTCCTCCCCGGCGCAGGTCCGAGAGAATGGCACCGAGAAACTTCGCGGGCAGGTCCTGTTGACGCGCGAGTTGCTCGGCACTCACGGAGTGGTCACTGGTGGCGAGAGTGAGAAGCGCCCGCACCGCGTATTCAGCCTTGGCGGGAATCTGCATACGCCCATTCTGCCCTACCCGGCCCCCGCGAGCGGCCACGAGGCAACTCCTAGGATTAGCGCCGTGTACGACCTCGCCAATCGGCGCCTCTACCTGTGCGTGGGAGTGCGCGATGACATGGACGACTTTTTGCCCGCCGTCATTGCGGGAGGAGTCGACGTGGTGCAACTACGCGAGAAGGAACGCCCCGACGAAGTGCGCCTGGCGGCGGCGCGGCGCATGGTGGCGATCTGTCGGGACTTGGGAGTTCCCTTTGTGATGAACGACTCGCCGCGCCTGGCCCTGGACTGTGGTGCCGATGGCGTCCACGTGGGTCAAGACGACGTCAGCGTCGCGCACTGTCGCGACCTTCTGGGGCAGGAGGCGATCGTCGGCCTCTCCACGCACGCGAGGACAGAATTTGACCGTGCCCTCGTCCAGGACGCGACGTACTTCAGCGCGGGACCGATCGTGGCGACCCCGACCAAGCTCGGCCGCCCGGGCACCGGCCTCGACTACGCACTCGAGTGCCAAACCCGTAGCGACCGGCCCGTGTTCGTCACGGGCGGCGTCAACGCCCTGAACGTCGGAGACTTGGTGCACAGGGGGCTGCGCCACTTCGTCGTCGTGCGTGCTCTCACCGAGTCGTCGGATCCCGGCGGGTCCGCTCGCGAGCTTCGCGGCGCGATCAACGAGGCGCTGGAGACGGCCTAGCGGTGCCGGTCGAGCCACCCGAGCAGGGTGGCAACCATACGCGGATCGGCGCGCAGCTGGTGGCCCGCGCCCTGGATGAGGCGTAGTTCGGCGCGACCGTCGGCCGCGGCGACCAGATCTCGCGCGTCACTCACGGGCACCTCCTGGTCCTCGGTGCCGTGACCCACCAGGAGCCGTCGGGGCGGGAGCGTTGCGATGGCGCCCAGCGGATCGATCGCCATGACGTCACGATAGAGATCCTCGGCGCTTAGCAGGTCCTTCTCGTTGCCCACGACGCCGGCCACTTGCACCGCCGCGCGCAACTCCTGAGGAGAGCCGCACCAGGGAGCGAGATGCGCGGGGGCCGCGAAGGTCGCCACGCCGCGCACTCGCTCGTCCTCGGCGGCGCACGCGAGCGCCAACGAGCCGCCGAAGCCAAAACCGGCGAGCGAGATGCGTTGGTCCCCCTGGGCCATGCGCGTCACGATCCGCGAGAGGTCACTTCGCCACTGGGTGGCCGAGAATGTCCCCTGGCTCGCCCCCACTCCCGAAAGCGTGCCGGTGGCGACGATCCACCCGGACTCGGTCGAGAGGTGCGTCGCGAGCTCAGGCAGGAGTCCGGCGGCCTGGCGGCCCATGCCCAGCGCCCGCGGCAGGCCGTGAACGAGGATGAGGACGTGGCCCGCCACCGGGCGCGAGTTCGACGTCGCGATGCGCAGATCGAGCAGCGATGACTCGCTGTCGAGCTGCTCGTGGGCCAGCACTTCGCCTTAGATACCCAGGCGCTGGGCGAGAAGCTCGCGGTGGTACGCGGGGTCACCGAGGAAGAGTTCGGAGGATTTGGCCCGCTTGAAGTAGAGGTGGGCGTGGTGCTCCCACGTGAAGCCAATGCCCCCGTGGATCTGGATGTTCTCCGCCGCGCAGTGGAAGTAGGCCTCGGAGCAGAATGACTTCGCCAGACTCGACGCCACGGCGAGCTCGTCGTTGAGTTCCTGAGCCGCCCACGCCGCGTAGTACGCCGCGGACTTAGCCGACTCGACGTCGAGGAGCATGTCGGCGCACTTGTGCTTGATTGCTTGAAACGACCCGATGGGTCGGCCGAACTGAATGCGTGTCTTGGCGTACTCGACCGCGTTGTTCAGCACGCGCTGGGCGCCGCCCACCTGCTCGGCGGCGAGTGCGGCCGCGGCGATCTGCGTCGTCGTGACGAGTCCCGCGAGGGCGTCGCCCTCCACGCCCACCAACGCGGCCTCGACGTTGTCGAACACCAGGCGGCTCTGCTTGCGCGTCTGGTCCATCGTGGGCAGGTTCTCTTTGCTTAGGCCCGCGGCGTCGCCGGCGACGGCGAAGAGCGACAGGCCCCGATCGGTCACGGCGGGCACGAGGATCAGCGACGCGAGGGAGCCATCGGTTACGTAGTTGCGCACGCCGCTCACCCGCCAGCTTGCGCCGTCCTCGCGAGCAGTCGTCGACGTGGTCGAAAGGTCCCACTGGCCGGCGTCGTCCGTGAGTGCGAGGGTGGCGATAGTCTCACCGCTCGCGATGCCGGGTAGGTACGTCGCCTGGTCCTCTGGGGTGCCGACTCGCATCAACGCGTTCGCCGCGAGGGCGACGCTCGAGAAGTACGGCGAGCACAGCAGCGCGGCGCCCATCTCTTCAAAGACCACGTAGAGTTCGACCGGTCCGTAGCCCTGGCCACCGTACGCCTCGGGAATCCCCAGGCCCTGAAGGGCGAGCTCGTTGGCCATCTGGGCCCACACGGCGGGGTCGTAGCCATCCTCGGTCGCCATGAGACGCCGAACTTCGGTCTCGGGCGACTTTTCCTCGAGGAAGCGCCGGACCATCTTGCGCAGTTCCTCTTGTTCTTCGCTAAATCCAAAGTTCATGGCGTCCCCTGTCGTTACCGGACGGTATCACCAGCGACACTAGCCAAAGTCGCCACGTGGGAACCTAGAGAGATGGACAACACCGATCTGGTCTGGAGCGACGCCGCCGTCGACGTGCACCGCTTCGTCGTCGGCCCCATTGAGAACAACGTCTACGTGGTGCGATGCCGGCGCAGCGGCGAGGCCATGCTGATTGACGCGGCCAACGAGCACGAGCGACTCCTACGCGTGGCGACGCGCCTGGGCGTCACCTCGGTCCTGGAGACCCACGGACACTGGGACCACGTGGGAGCCATCGCCCAGGTGCGCGAGGCCGGGATCGACGTGTGGGTGCACGACGCGGATGCGCATATGCTCCACAGCTACGACCACCTCCTCGAGGACGACTCCGTGCGCCGCGTGGGCGACCTTAGGGTGCGCGTGGTGCACACCCCCGGTCACACGCCAGGTTCGACGTCGTTTTACGTCGAGGGCACGCCGTTACTCTTTTCGGGCGACACCCTCTTTCCCGGTGGTCCGGGCAACACAACCTTCGAGGGTGGCGACTTCGCGACGATCATTCGCTCACTCGAGGAGCGCATCTTTCGCGCCTTTGGCGACGAGACGATCATCTGGCCCGGCCACGGCGCGCCCTCGACGCTGGGCGCGGAACGACCGCACCTCGACGAGTGGATCGAACGAGGCTGGTAGAGGGTCGAAGAGAAGAGCCGTCCCGGTAGGATCGAGCCTGTGTCCGAGGCCCTCCTAGAACTGCGTGATCTGCACGTCGACGCCGACGGAGCCCACATCCTGCGCGGCGTGTCGCTAGAGGTCCACGAGGGTGAGGTGCACGCTCTCATGGGTCCCAACGGAGCCGGCAAGTCGACCCTCGCCAACGTCATCATGGGTCATCCGGGCTACCGAGTCACCGCGGGCGACATCTTCTTGCGCGGTGAGAACATCGCCACCTGGAGTGCCGACGATCGCGCGCGCCACGGCATCTTCCTCGCCTTCCAGTACCCCGAGGCCATTAGCGGGGTGTCGGTCATTCAGTTCCTGCGCCAAGCCATCGCCGCGCGCAAGGGCCTCGAAGAGCTCAGCGTGCTCGAAGTGCGTCTCGACCTCGCCGAGTGGATGGATCGCCTCGGCATGGACGCGGCCTTCGCCGAACGTCACCTCAACGAGGGATTCTCCGGGGGTGAGCGAAAGCGCAACGAGATCCTCCAGATGGCCCTGCTCGAGCCCGTCGTGGCCCTGCTCGACGAAACCGACTCGGGCCTAGACATCGACGCGCTTCGCGTGGTCGCCCGAGGTGTGCGCACCGTCCGCGAGGAACACCCGGCGATGGGCGTGCTGCTCGTCACCCACTACGTCAAGTTGCTCGAGGAGATTGCGCCCGATCGTGTGCACATCCTGATCGACGGCCGCATCGTGGAGTCCGGTGACGCCACCCTGGCTGAGCGCATTGAGAACGACGGCTACGACGCGTGGCGCTCGGTGAGCACGTGACGACCTTCAGCGCCCGTCAAGTACGGGCCGATACGCCGATGCTGCGGCGCGTCGTCAACGGGCGAGCGATCACGTACTTGGACAGCGCGTCGTCGAGCCTGCCACCGAGGGCCGTCATCGAGGCGATCAGCCGTTACTACGAGTTGCACCACGCGAACGTCCACCGAGGCGTCTACACGACTGCCAACGAGGCAACGGCTATTTTCGAGGGCGCTCGCGAAGCCATCGCCGCCTTCATCAACGCGCCCGGCGGCGCCGACGAGATCGTCTTCACCCACGGCACCACCGAGTCGTTCAACCTCATCGCCCGCAGCTGGGGGGCGGCCAACCTGGGTGCTGGCGACGTCGTGCTCGTCAGCGAGATGGAGCACCACGCGAACATCGTGCCGTGGTTCCAACTACGCGAGACGACCGGCATCGAAGTGCGCTTCATACCCGTCACCGACGACTTCCGCCTCGATCTGAGCAACATTGACGAATTGATGAGAGGCGTCAAACTGCTCTCGGTGACGGGCATGTCCAACGTCCTGGGCACCATCAACCCGATCGCCGAGCTCGCGGGCATCGCGCACCGCCACGGTGCGCTCATCGCGGTGGACGCCGCGCAGTCGGTGGCCCACCTGGCGACCGACGTACGCGCCTCCAATGTTGACTTCCTCGCGTTCTCGGGCCACAAGATGCTCGGCCCCACCGGAATTGGCGTCTTGTGGGCACGCCGGGAGATTCTCGCGGACATGCCGCCGTTCCTCGGCGGCGGCGGCATGATCCTCGACGTGCGCACCGACGGCTACGTGCCCGCAGCCGGCCCCACCCGTTTCGAGGCCGGCACGCCGGCGATCGCCGAGTCCGCGGGCCTCGCCGCGGCGGTTCGCTACCTGAGCGCTCTGGGAATGGACCACGTGGCCGCTCACGAGCACGACTTAACGATTGACGCCCTCACGCGCTTGGAGAGCGAATTCTCGGGACGCGTGCGGATCATCGGCCCGGCCGACGCGCACGCGCGAGGAGGCGTGCTGAGTCTGGACGTCGAGGGCGTGCATCCCCACGACGTCGCCCAAATTCTCGACCAGTACGGGGTCTGCGTGCGACCGGGCCACCACTGCGCCAAGCCCCTCATGCGTCGCTTTGGCCTCGCGGCGACGGCGCGCGCGTCATTTGGACCCTACTCACTCACGTCGGACACCGACGTGCTGATCGAGGCGCTGGGCGAAGCCGTTTCGCTCTTCGGCTAACCGTGTCAAACCTCGACGACCTCTACCGCGAGATCATCCTCGACCACTACCGCACGCCGCGCAACCGGGGTGAGTTGGCCTCTCCACCGGCCGTGCGTGTCGAGGGCTTCAACCCGCTGTGCGGTGACGAACTGGTGGTCTACCTCAACGTGGACAACGGCGTCGTCACCGACATCAAGCTGAGCGGACACGGATGTTCCATTTCCCAGGCTTCGTCATCCATGATGAGCGTCGCCGTCAAGGGCAAGGCCGTCGTCGAGGTCCACGCCATCATCGATCGATTCAAGGAGATGATGACGCTCAAGGAACGCAGTCTCGACGACCAGGGTGAGCCCATCATCCTCGACTTGCGCACGCTGGGAGAGATCGCGGCCCTCGCCGGTGTCGTCAAGTTCCCCGTGCGCATCAAGTGCGCGACCCTCGCCTGGAACACGTTGGCCCAGGCGCTCGCGGACGTCGCGCCCTCCTAGGGCGCGCAGGGCACCGGGTCGAAGTACTGGAGACCCTCGGGGGGCTGTGTCGTCGTGGTCGTGGGATGTGCACTCGAGGTGCCCGCGGCCCCACTTGTGGACGCGTGCGCGGGTGCGGTCGTCGTCGTTACCGAGATCACTGGGGGCATCGGCGTCTGGAGGCTCGAATTGGGCGGCGGGTTCGTCGGACGCTGGAGCTCGGACCCGAAGATGTTCGTGAGCACCGTCTGAGCCGCGGGCTCGACCACGAATTGAACGTCGCCCACCGAACTTGAGGCGCCGAGGGTCGGCAACGTGTAGGTCTTCATGGCGTTGGGATTGAGATTGTGGAACTTGAGCGCGAGACCGATGAGCTCGTTCAGCGAGAAGTTCGAGTCCAGGGTGATGCCCTGAGGAATCTTGGAGAGGAAGGAGTTCAGGGTCAGCGGGTTGTAGATGCTCTTGACGCGACTCAGTAGCGCGCGTAGAAACGCGTTCTGTCGCTGGATGCGACCAAAGTCGCTCGTAACGTCGTAGTTCCACTGGCCGTGTTCGTACCAGTAGTAGTGACGACTGCGCGCGACCGCCAAGGCCTGAAATCCCGTCACGATCTGACAGCCCGCGTGCTGAATTCGCAGCCCGGAGTACGGGTCCTTGGCGGGATAGGGAAAGTCCAGGTAGACCCCGCCCACCGCGTCGGCGGCATTGATGAGACCCGCGAAGTTCACCTGGACGACGTGGCTGATGGGGATCCCGAAGTTCGCGGTGATGGTCTGGGCCAGCAGCGAGGGACCGTTGCCGTAGTTGACGTTGATGCGGTTGAAACGACCAAAGAGCGACTGATTGGCGAGCAGGGTGACCATCGTGTCACGCGGAATCGAGAGAATGGTGATGGTTCCCTTGGCGGGATCGACGTGCATGATCTTGACCACGTCACTTCGCTGCCCCGCCGCCTGACCCGTCGTCGCGCCGCTCTGGCGCGCGACCAGGCCGGTGAGACCCACACGCGAGTCCGAGCCGATGGAGAGGATGTTAAAGGGCTGATTCGGGATCGTCTGGACTTCGCCCGAGACGTTGACCTTGGTGATCTGGCTGAACCGCCACTGGGCGTAGAGGTATCCCCCACCGAGGACACCGGCGATGAGACCCACCACGACGATGGCGCTAATGATGAGGTAGCGCCGACGCGAACCCCGCTGGCGCTTCTTCTTCGGCGCGACCCCGGCGTGACGGTCCACTGCGTCGCCCAGAGCGAGGAGGCGCTGCTCGTTGGCCAGGGCCCCCGACGTCGGCGAGGTCCCCTCCGGTCGTCCTCGCCCTGCGCTGTGACGTCCTTCGGCCATCAGAGAATTCTACCCGTCGCCAAATCCTGCGCTACGGCAGCGCGCGAAAGGGTTCGTACCCATCTCGCTCGAGCACTTCGGCCAGTTCCGGTCCGCCCGTGGCGACCACGCGCCCCGCGCTGACGACGTGAATCTTGGTCGGGGTGAGTTCGTGCAGCAGACGCCGAAAGTGAGTAATCGCGAGTACGCCGCAGCCCCACTCCCGGGTCGCGGCGTCGAGACGTCGCGCGACCGCCCCGAGGGCGTCGACGTCGAGGCCCGAGTCGATCTCGTCGAAGACGGCGAAGGCCGGTCGCAGAACGCCGACTTGGACCACCTCGGCGCGCTTGCGCTCACCACCAGAAAGATCCACGTTCACGAAACGGTCCAACACCTCGTCTCTCAGCCCCAGACGTGCGGCCTCTGCGCTCATGCGCTCGCGCAGACCCACGGGGTCGGCGCCCGCGGCGCGCAACATCTCGAGCGGGCGTACGCCGGGCACCTCGAGGGGTTGCTGAAGTGCGAGGAGCAGACCGGCGCGCGCGCGTTCACTGGCCGAGAGAGCCAAGACATCTGTCGTGCCGAGCGTGACCGAGCCCGCCGTGACGACGTAGCCCGGTCGGGCGGCGAGGGCGTGGGCCAGGGTCGACTTGCCCGACCCGTTCGGGCCCATAATGACGTGGACTTCGCCGGAGTCCATGCTCAGGTCCAGTCCCCGCAGCACTTCCTTGCCCGCCACCTCAACGCACAGTCCCTCGATGACCAGTCTCACCAGGTCACCTCCACTCGCCCGTCGCGTAGCGCCACGTCGTAGCGCGCCACCGGCGACGTCGCCGGGAGGCAGAGCGGCTCGCCGCTCTCGAGGCTGAACATGGCGCCGTGACGCGCGCACTCGATCTCGCGGTTCTCTACGTCGACGTCGCCGTCGGAGAGCCAGAAGGCTTCGTGGCTGCAGCGATCGTCGAGCACGTAGAGGTCGTCGTCGATGCGCACCACGACGAGTTCGCGATCTTCGACTCGCACCGCGCGCGCCGCCCCGGACACGAAGTCCGCCAGCTCTCCGATGTCGGCGCTCTTCACGCGTGGACCTCGACGACCGACAACGCGGCGTTGACGTCGGACTCAATGAGCAGTGCCACGTCGTCGGGCAGCGCCACCATCATCTCGTTAAAGAACCCCTGAATCATGAGTCGTTCCGCGTCAGCTCGCTCGACGCCCCGCGACTCGAGGTACCAGCGCTGCATCTCATCGAGGGGACCGACGCTAGAGGCGTGAGCGCACACGACGTCATTCTCGCGAATCTCCAGGTTCGGGACACTGTCGGCGTGCGCGCTGGGCGAGAGCAGCAGGTTCCGATTCGTCTGGCGCGCGTCGGTGCGCTTGGCGCCCTTTTCGATTTCGATGAGTCCGGTGTAGATCGAACGCGAACGGTCGGCGACGGCCCCCTTGGCGAGCAGTGTCGACTGCGTGCGCGGCGCCACGTGGAACTGGTGGGTGCGAAAGTCGTGCACCTGCTCGCCGGCCCCGAGGTACGTCGTGCGCAACTCATTCGACGCGCCGCTGGCGCGCATCTCGGCATCGTTTCGAGATCGGTCGTAGTGAGCGCCCACGCCAACGACGGCCTGACGCAGGCGCGCATCGCGTTCGAGAAAGCCGGTAGAGCGCCCGACGTGCCAGGCGGAGGGGGCGAGACGCTGGTACGTCACCACCTGGAGCGACGCGTTCTCGCCCACGTGGTACTCGGTCAGGGGGACGACGAGCGCGTCCTCGCCCCCCTCGAGGTACTCCACCACGGTGGCGTTGGCTCCTCGGCCGACTTCGACGTGCAGGCGCGGGAACGACGTCGACGAGTTCGTGACGTTGAGCACCACGATCGGCCGCTCCACGTGCACGCCCGGCGCCACGCGCACCACGATGGTCGAGGGAGCGAAGGTCGCATTGAGCAGGGCGAAGGCGTCTCCCGCGTAGCGCGTCAGTCGCGACTGGCCGTCCAGGCTTCGCTCGTCGTCGAGGGACTCGACGCGCACGCCCTCTAGTTCTGGGCCGTCCTCAAGGAAACCGTCGACGACGCGAACGACGAGAGCCCCGCGCGCGGCGAGCCTCTGGGCGAACTCCGAGGTCGCGACCAGGCGCGGCACGCTCACCGGGGTGAAGCGGTCCAACGAGAAGTCGGCCAGGGGGGCGTAACGCCACACCTCGTCGCTCGTCGTCGGCAGTCCGACCTGCTCGAAGGCCGCCCACGCCCGACGGCGGACGTCGTCGGTACCGAGGGGGGCGAGGTAGTCAGTTGCGGCGTCGGTGAAGGTCGTCATAGCGGCGTGGGCCGTGGCAAGTGTACTGGTCGAGAGGAGAGTTTCGACCGACCTAGTCTGACGATGGAGGCTGCTATGGAATTCTCATCTGATGTCTTGTCCCTCGACGTCGACGGCCACGTCGCCACCTTGTGGCTCGATCGACCCGAGGCGCGCAACGCCCTGGGGCGGGCCCTGTGGCGCGACCTACCGGTTGCCTGCGAGGCGCTCGGGGCCGATCACGAGATTCGCGCCGTGGTACTCGCGGCTCGCGGGCCGCACTTCAGCGTCGGCCTCGACCTCAAGGAACTCGCCGGGCCCCTCGTGACGCCAGTGCCGGCCGCGAGCCCGGCCGCCGCGAGCGCGGCCTCCTACGGCGCGGTGCGCGAGATGCAGGCATCGGTGAATGCCCTCGCCAATCTCGCCGTGCCCGTCGTGGCCGCCGTGCACGGGTACTGCATCGGAGGCGGCGTGGATTTGATCTGCGCGGCGGACATTCGCCTCGCGAGTGCCGACGCGCTCTTTAGCGTGCGCGAGACGAAGGTGGCGATCGTCGCGGATCTTGGCACCTTGCAGCGTCTACCGCGCATTGTTGGCGCGGGACACGTCGCAGAACTCGCCTTCACCGGCGAGGACATCACGGCGGCGAGGGCCGAGTCAATTGGCCTCGTGAACGCGGTCCACGACTCTTTCGACGACGTCCTCGCCGCGGCGCGCGACCTCGCGGCGCGCATCGCGGCCAATTCGCCCCTCGCCGTTCGCGGGACCAAAGCCGTCTTGCGCGCGGCCGACGAGCGAGCCATTGCCGACGGACTCGACTTCGTCGCGCGCTGGAACACGATGTATCTCAAGAGCAACGATCTCGCCGAGGCAATGGCCGCCTTCGTCGAACGGCGTCCACCGGTCTATCGCGGAGACTAGCGCCGCCAGAACTTCCATCCACGCGAACTTCGCGTCTGTTGCTCGACGTCACGGCGCCTCTCTTCGATCAACTCTGGCGCCACCGCGTTCACAATCTCGCTGGCGGCGTCGAGCAATTCGCGCCGCTCATCGAGAGGCACCGAGGAGTCAGGCGCAAGTTCAACGGGTCGATCCACCAGCGAACCGTGGCTCCAGCCCACGTCGGCGAATCGCCGTTCGTAAGTGGGACAGTTTTCGGGGCACGACCACGGCTGGTCGGGGGCGTTGCCCAGCACGCAGAATCGCGCGACCTCACCGGAGTTGTACGTGCGGCTCTGAAAGTGCTTACACTCTTCGCGCATTCCCACGGTCGTAGTCTGTCACTCAATCGCTGAACTCAGCCGACCGAGCCTTCCATCTGGAGTTCGATGAGGCGAGACCACTCGACGGCGTACTCCATTGGCAACGTGCGCGTCACCGGCTCAATGAAGCCGTTGACGATCATGCCCATTGCCTGAGCCTCGTTGAGTCCGCGACTCATGAGGTAGAAGAGCTGGTCGTCGCCGATCTTCGACACCGTGGCTTCGTGGCCGATCGAGGCGTCTTGCTCGCCGACCTCCATGTAGGGCTTCGTCTCCGAGACCGACTGCTCGTCGAGAATCAGCGCGTCGCAGCGCACGAAGCTCTTCGCGCCGGTCGCGCCCTCTTCGACCTTGACGAGCCCTCGGTAGGTGGTCTGGCCCCCGTCCTTGGAGATCGACTTCGAGATAATCGTTGACGTGGTCTCGGGCGCGTGGTGCACCATCTTGGCCCCGGCGTCTTGGACCTGGCCGGGACCGGCGTAGGCCACCGAGAGCACCTCACCCGAGGCCTTCGGGCCCATCAGGTAGACGCTCGGGTACTTCATCGTCAGGCGCGATCCGATGTTGCCATCGATCCACTCCACGTGCGCCTCGGTCTCGGCGCGCGCGCGCTTGGTCACGAGGTTGTAGACGTTGTTCGACCAGTTCTGAATCGTGGTGTAGGTGATGCGCGACCCGGGCAGGGCCACGAGCTCAACGACGGCCGAGTGCAGCGAGTCGGTCGAGTACACCGGCGCCGAGCAGCCCTCGACGTAGTGCACCTGGGACCCCTCGTCAGCGATGATGAGCGTGCGCTCGAACTGGCCCATGTTTTCGGTGTTGATGCGAAAGTAGGCCTGCAGGGGCTGGTCGACGTTGACCCCCGGTGGGACGTAGATGAAGGATCCACCGCTCCACACCGCCGAGTTGAGCGCCGCGAACTTGTTGTCGTTGGGCGGAATCACCGTGCCGAAGTAGCGGCGCACGAGATCGGGGTACTCGCGCACCGCGGTGTCCATGTCACAGAAGATCACGCCGAGGCGCTCGAGGTCCTCTCGATTGCGGTGAAAGACGACCTCTGACTCGTACTGGGCGGTCACCCCGGCGAGGTACTTGCGCTCGGCCTCGGGGATGCCCAACCTCTCGTAGGTGTTCTTGATGGCGTCCGGCAGGTCCTCCCACCGGTCGACCTGGTTCTCGGTGGGCTTGATGTAGTAGTAGATGTCGTTAAAGTCCAGGTCGGGCATCCGCTCGGCGAACCACGGCAGCATGGGCTTCTTCTCGAATCGCTTCAACGCGCTGAGACGAAACTCACGCATCCACGGCTCTTCGCTCTTCATGTCCGACATCTCGCGCACGATGGCCTCGTTGAGGCCCTTCTTGGGCTTGAAGACGGGAATCTGTTCGTCGGACCAGCCCAGTTGGTAGCGGCTGAAGTCCAGGTTGTCGATGGTCATGGGGCTCCTTGGGATTTACCCTACGCACATAGTACTTACCCAAACGTCAGCCTGGGCCGCAATGACTGGCAATGTGTATCGGTGCCCGCACCCACTCCCGCCCGCCGTCCCGAGAAACTCATCGCCCACGCAGACGTGCGGACCGACCCCTACTACTGGCTACGCGAGCGCGACTCGGGCGACGTGCTCGCTCACCTGCGCGCGGAAAACGACTTTCTCGCCCAGTCCCTCGCCCCCCTTCAGCATCTCGAGGAGGAGATCTACGAGGAGATGAAGTCTCGCATCGAAGAAACCGACATGTCGGTGCCGGTGCGACGAAATAGCTGGTGGTACTTCGAGCGCACCCGAGAGGGGCTCAACTACCCCGTGAGTTGTCGCGCCCCACTCGGAGAGGACCTCACGCCCCCCGCCATCGAGCCCTCGAGCGTCCTCGTTGGCGAACAGGTGATCCTCGACGAGAACCTCGAGGCTGAGGGCCACGACTTTCTCTCCGTGGGCGTCTTCGCCATCAGTCCCGACGACGAGTGGGCCGCCGTGGGATCGGACTTCGAGGGTGACGAGCTGCACCGCGTGACGTTTCGCCCCCTCGCCGGACAGGCCGCCGTCGCCGACGTGCTCGACGACGTGTACTACGGATTCGCCTGGGCAATGGACAACCTCCACGTCTTCTACACGACCGTGGACGACGCCTTGCGCCCGCACCGGATTTGGCGCCACCGCCTGGGCACGAGCCAGAGCGAGGACGCCCTGGTCTTTGAAGAGCCCGACGCTCAGTACAGCGTGTCGGTGGGACGCAGCCGTGACGACGAGGTGATCGTCGTGATGACGGGTTCGTCCACGACGACCGAGGTCCACTTTCTCGACGCGCACGAGCCCGCGGGCGATCTCGTGCTCTTTGAGGCGCGCCGACACGGGATCGAGTACGGCGTGGAACACCTGCGCGATCACGCGGGTCGACGCTGGTGGCTCAAACTCACCAACGAGGGAGCGCTCGACTTCCAGCTCCTCGCCCGTCACGAGGGCGACGCGCAGTGGCGCACCCTGGTGGGTGAGCGACGCGGCACTCGTCTCGACGCGGTTGAGGCCTTCGCGGGATTCCTCGTCCTCGCCGAGCGGCTCGACGGGTGCGCGGCCCTACGCATCGTGAGCTTGGCCCCGGGAGAGGACCCCTTCGGCGACGACCTGCTCGAGCGCTCGTACCTCGTGCGCGGAGAGGCTCAGCCCGCCACCGTGGCTCTGGGCGACAACGCCACCTACGACACCACCCAGGTTCGGGTCGTGACGACTTCGCTGGCGACCCTGAGCCTGGTCGGCGACGTCGACGTGGCGACGGGGGTCCTCGAGGTGCGAAAGCGCCAACACGTCCTCGGTGGCTACGACCCGTCTCGCTTCGTCACCGGTCGCCTCTGGGTTGAGGCGAGTGACGGCGCCCGGATTCCCGTGTCCGTGGTGGCGCGCGCGGACGTTCTCAAGACGAACGACGCGAGCGAACTGTTCGCCCCGGTGCCCGCGCCGCTGCTGCTCTACGGCTACGGCAGTTACGAGATCTCGATGGATCCCGCGTTCTCGACGCTGCGCCTCTCGTTGCTCGAACGCGGAGTCATCTTCGCCATCGCCCACGTTCGAGGCGGCGGCGAGATGGGCCGCTCGTGGTACGAGATGGGTCGCCTGGCCCAAAAGGCCACCACCTTTAGCGACTTCGTCGCGGTGGGTCGACACCTCGTCGCGGCGGGCTTCAGCACCCCCGAGCGTCTCGCGGCGCGCGGGGGCTCGGCCGGAGGGCTCTTAGTGGGAGCCGCGATGAATCTCGCGCCCGACCTCTTTCGCTGCGTGGTCGCCGAAGTGCCCTTCGTCGACGTGCTGACCACCATGCAGGACGCGAGCCTGCCCCTGACGGTGGGCGAGTGGGAGGAGTGGGGAGATCCGGCGGCGAGTGCCACGTTCTACCGCTTAATGAAGGCCTACTCGCCCTACGACAACGTACGAGCCTTCAACGACGACGGGTCTGCTCGCCGCTACCCCGATCTGCTGGCCACGGGCGGCCTCAACGACCCACGCGTGGGTTTCTGGGAGCCGGCCAAGTGGGTGCTCGCCGTGCGTGACGCGAATCCCGAGAACGTCGCGTACCTCAAAACCGAACTGGGCGCCGGCCACGGTGGGCCGTCGGGACGCTACGACGCGTGGCGCGACGAAGCCCAAATCGTGGCCTTCATCCTCGACGAGATCACGTCGCCGCGCTGACGGTGATGGAGTAGGGCGCGCTCGCGCCCGCCGGCAGGCTCACCGGTGAGCCGTTGAGTTGGACGTTGACCGCGAGGGCGTTGACGCGAAGCGTGACCGTCCCGTCGATCGATCGGACACTCGACTGACCCGAGGCCAACGTGACGTGAACGTAGGTGCGAGAGGGACCACTCAGCTCGAGTGAGACCGTCGAGTGGGCAACCACTTTCAGTGAGTAGTGCGAGGACGGCACCGCGACGCGGGCCGAGTGCGACCCGGTGGCCGTGGCGACGAAGTGCGTCGGCCACGGCGTTGACGTGGTCGTGGTCGTGGTACTCGTGCCCGCGCGTGGACCACGTTGAAGCGCGTAGCCCGCCGCGAGCACGACGAGGAGAATGACGACGCCCAAACGCATCCACTGTCGCGAGCGCCACTTACGTCGGCGGTGGCGAGTCATGCGCTCGAGCGCCCACCTCGAGTCGTGACGTGCGGCGGCCACACCGTCGTCGACCGACACCGAGGCGTCGCCGAAGACGTACTCGCGTGCGTCGAGACGCGGACGCGGCGGCGTCGGTCGCTCCAGCGGCGCGGGTGGATTTTGGCCCTCGACAAGTCGAAAACCCTTCGAGGGTTGATAGGGCGACGGCGGCGGGGTCAGCGGGCGCTGGTCGTGTGACTCGCGGGCCGCCTCACGGCGCTGGGCACGCCACCACAGCGCGGCGAACGCCGCCGCCAACACGAGCGCGGCCCCGATGACGAGGAGGGCGTTCACCAGTTACTCTCGCGTGGCCCAGTCACGACTCGAAGCGTAGTGAACTCACGCGAGAAGTCCAAAGCCCCCGCGATAGTAGAGCAGCGGTTTGCCGGCGAAGGCGTGCGCAAAGTGCACCGAGGCGCTCACCAAGTCGTGATCACCGTGGGCGACGACCGTCTCAATGCGACCCTCGAGGTGAGCCAGTGCGCCGGCAATGAGCGGGGAACCCCGCGGGGCCCACTCGAGCTCGAGACCCGTGAACTTGTCCGCACCACTGGTGGCAAACAGGCGAGCGACCGCCTCTTGGTCTTCGGCGAGGATGCTCACACCGATGAAGTCAGAGCGGTGAACGAGCGGCCAACTGCGCCCGGTGTTGCTCGCGGCAAAGGAGACGAGCAGGGGCTCAAGAGAGAGCGAGCCAAACGTCTGGCAGGTAAATCCCACCGGACCTTGGGGGGTGGCGCTGGCGACGACCACCACGCCGGTGGCGAAGTGACCCACCACGTGCTTGAAGTGCGTGACGTCGAGGGAGGACACGGCGACGACCTTACCGGTCAAGGGCGCGACCCGGTCAGTTCGTCGCGAGTCTCAACCGCGTCGCGTCGACGAGACCGTCTCGCGCGAGTCCCGCGAGCGCGTTCGCGAGCCGCGCGGGCTCGACCTCGGCGAAGCGTTCCTCGAACTCCCCTCGCCCCGGGCGACCCTCGAGGGCCGCGAGGATGCGGCCACGCAGCTCGCGTTCGGAGCCCGCGAAGGGGGCCTGGGCGCGAGAGACCGCGGCGCTCGCGGGGGCCGGATCGGGCCCGCCCTCTTGGCGCCACCGGCACGCACGTGCGAGGGGACACGTCTCACAGCGTGCGCGAGCGCGGCAGTACTGCGCGCCGAGGTCGAGCAACGACTGGTTAAAAGGTGCACTCGCTGTTCGACCGCGCACCCGTTGAGCGAGGTCGCGCGCCTCCGAGACGTCGAGCGTGCGGTTGGCCACCGCTCGCGCGAGCACGCGCCCGACGTTGGTATCAAGCACCGTCACCGGTTGGGAGAAGGCGAAGCTGGCAACGGCCGCGGCAGTGTAGGCACCCACTCCCGGCAGGGCGAGCAGGTCCGAAGTGGACGCCGGCACTCGCCCGCCGTGACGCTCCACGAGGGCGAGGGCCGCGAGGCGCAGGTTTCGTGCCCGGCGCGGGTAGCCCAGTCCCCGCCAGTGCACGAGCACCTCATCCAGGGGAGCGGCGGCTAGGGCCGCGGGAGTCGGATAGGCGTCGAGGAAGCGGGTCCAGGGCTCGAGAACGCGCGCCACCGACGTCTGTTGGAGCATGACCTCGCTGACGAGAATCGCCCACGGATCGTGGTGATTGCGCCACGGCAGGTCGCGCGCGAGGACGCGTCGCGCGCGAGCGAGCGAGCGGCGAAACGCGACGAACTCAGTCCCAGACGTCGTCACCGTAGGGGCGTTGGCGCGTCGGGGCGAAGTCCCGGCGCCAGACCATGACCTTGCGTCGGAAGTAGCACACCTCGTGGCCGTGCTGATTGAATCCCTTGGTCTCTACGCTCACCACGCCGCGGTCGGCTTTGGACGAGGACGCCACCGCGTCGAGCACGCGGGTCTCAGCGTAAATGGTGTCGCCGTGAAAGGTCGGGTACCGGTGAATCAGGCTCTCGACTTCGAGATTGGCAATCGCCGCGCCGGACACGTCGGGAACACTCATTCCCAGCACGAGCGAGTACACAAGGTTGCCGACGACGACGTTGCGTCCCTGCACGCTCTCGTGCTCGGCGAAGTACGCGTTCGTGTGCAGCGGGTGGTGATTCATCGTGATCATGCAAAAGAGGTGGTCGTCGGCTTCGGTGATCGTCTTGCCCGGCCAGTGCCGGTAGACGTCACCGGGGATGAAGTCCTCGAGGTAGCGCCCGAAGGGACGGTCGTAGGTGGTCATCTCTCTAGTGTGGCCCGCGTTGGCGTGCGACGCCTACTCGGCCTCGAGCATGGGCAGCGGGCGCGTGGTGAACGACGCGTCCGCTCCCGGCAGGCTCTCGCCGTCGATCACGAGTCGCCACGTGTAGCGAGCACCCGGCGCGAGGGGAATCGGCCCGAAGTTAACGGCGATCGGCACGTCGACCGGCGTACCGACGGGAACCCCGATGGGCTCGCTCGCCGAGAAGTCGCCACGCACCTCAATCGTCTGAAGTCCGTCCGGGGTCTCGAAGCGCACTAGCTGGCCGTCGGCGTCGTCGAGGAAGAGTTCCCAGTGGTGGGTCGCGTCGAATTCGTGGCGATCCACCCCCACCTTGATCGCCACCGCCGAAGGCACGGGCTCGGGTCCGGTAATGGACCACCCACCGCCCAGGATGTAGAGCTTGCCGTCGGCCACCTGGGCCGCGTCCGCCAGAAGCATCGTCACGTTCACCACCTCAGACTACGTCGTCGTCGCGCCGCGGCGAAACGGTAGGTTCTCACCTATGTCCACTGAGCAGATCCTCGAAGACGCGCATCGTCTCGTCGGAGCCGCGGCCGAGGCGTTGCGCGCGCGCGGAGGCGTCGAGGCCCACCAGAGCGTCGCCTACGACCTCGCCCACGCCACGAGCGCCCTCGCGACCGCGCGGGCCTGCCTGGACTACCGAGCTCGCGGCGACCTCGAGGCACGCCTCGTTGACGCGTTCGTGGCGCTCGCGTTGAGCGACCTCGCCTCGCGCGTCATTGGACGCGAGGAGCTCTGGGGGCTCACCGGCGACTGGTTCGCCCCGTATCGCGAGTTCGTCGCCGCGAAGCGCTCGCCCGAGTACCTCGCCGCGCTCGCCGAATCGCCCGGCGCGCGCCACCTCGACGACGAGTACGAGATGGTGGCCAGCACGTTTCACCGCTTCGCCCTCGAGCAGGTGAGGCCCCACGCCGAGCACGTGCACCGCACCAACGGCGATATTCCCGAGTCAATCATCGAGGGGCTGGCCGAACTCGGCGGATTCGGACTCTCGGTGCCCGAGGAGTTCGGCGGGTACTCCCCCGGCGGCGAGGCCGAGTACCTGGGCATGGTGGTCGCCACCGAAGAGCTCTCCTGGGCGAGCCTGGGCATCGGCGGCTCACTCATCACCCGGCCCGAGATCATGGCGCGTGCGCTCGTCCAGGGTGGCACTCCCGCCCAGAAGGAGCGTTGGCTTGGCCCCCTGGCCCGCGCGGAAATCCTCGCCGCGATCGCCGTCACCGAACCCGACTACGGCAGCGACGTGGCCGGGCTGTCGACCACGGCCACGCGTACGACCGGGGGGTGGCTGATCAACGGGACCAAGACCTGGTGCACCTTCGCCGCGCGCGCCGACGTGCTCGTCTTGCTCGCGCGCACCGATCCCGACCGATCCCTCGCCCACCGGGGGCTCTCACTCTTTCTCGTCGAAAAGCCCCGCGGCGAGGCGAGCGGCTTCCTCTTTCACCAAGAGAGCGGCGGGCGCTTAGAGGGCCGACCCATCGACACCCTGGGATATCGCGGCATGCACTCGTACGAACTGGCATTTGAGAACTGGTTCGTTCCCGAGGCGAACCTCCTGGGCGGCGACGGCGGCCTCGGACGAGGCTTCTACTTCCAGATGGCGGGCTTCGAGAACGGTCGCCTCCAGACGGCCGCGCGGGCCGTTGGGGTGATGCAGGCCGCTTACGACGCGGCACTGTCGTACGCGCGTGAGCGAGTGGTCTTCGGCGAGAGCGTGATTGACTACGAACTCACACGCGTCAAGCTGGGC
This sequence comes from Actinomycetes bacterium, assembly GCA_021779735.1. Classification (GTDB taxonomy): domain Bacteria; phylum Actinomycetota; class Acidimicrobiia; order Acidimicrobiales; family RAAP-2; genus RAAP-2. The sequence continues at coordinate 12,831 of JAJYAC010000015.1, read as the reverse complement.
ACGATGGCCGCGATCATCCAGTGCTCGCGCCAGAGCGCGCTCTCGGTGGCGCGGGCGATGGGTAGCGCAGATCCCGACGCGGCCCTACGCGCGTCGATGGCCAAGGCTTACGTGTGTCGCGCCGCGGAGTGGGTTACGCGAGAGGCCATGCAGATTCACGGTGGCATGGGCTACGCCGAGGAGTACCCCGTGAGCCGCTACTTCGTTGACGCGCGCGTGTTGTCAATCTTCGAGGGCGCCGATGAGACACTCTGTCTCAAGGTCATTGCGCGCCGGCTCGCGGGAGATTAGTCCCCGTCAATCGTGAAGGCCGGGTGCACCCCTCCGAGCGTCGTGCCGGCCGCGTGGCGATCGGGCGTCTCGCCGCGGGCGACCTGAGCGCGAAGGGCCGCGCCCTCCCAACGCTGCTCGACGCGGCCAAAGCGCCACAGTCCGAGGGCGCCGAGCCACACGACGACGAAAATCCCCACGATGATAAATCCCGCCCGATTGATATTGAAGTTCGCCGCGTAGTGCCACAGTCCCCCGCGCAGGTGCAACTGTGAGGCGAGCACTTGGGCGAGCTCGAGCGTGCCAATGAATAGGGCCACGAAGACACTCAACCCGGTGATCGTGATGTTGTAGTACACCTTGCGCACGGGCTTGGAGAACGCCCAGCCGTAGGCGAAGTTCATGAACGAGCCGTCGATGGTGTCGAGCAGGCTCATGCCCGCCGCGAAGAGAATTGGTAGCGACAGGATCGCCCACAGCGGTAGCCCTGCCGCGACCGAGGTGCCGGCGAGCACCAAGAAGGCGACCTCGGTGGCGGTGTCAAAGCCCAGGCCGAAGAGAACGCCCAGCGGGTACATCTTCCAGGGTGCGTCGATACTGCGAGCGAGGGGACCAAAGAAGCGCATCATGAAGCCTCGAGCGTTCAGATGCTTCTCGAGTTGGGAGTCGTCGAAGCGGCCCTGGCGCATCTCCACGAAGAGTCGCACGATGCCCACGAGAATGATGAGGTTCAAGATCGCAATGAGGTAGAGGAATCCTCCTGAGACAACTGTGCCGATCAGGGTTCCGTAGTGATGCAGGGGCGAGTGGGCGTTGCGCACCTGGGCGCCCAGGGCCTTCGCGCCCAAGCCCAGGAGAATCGTGAGGACGAAGACAACCGACGAGTGACCGAGCGAGAAGAAGAAGCCCACCGAGAGGGGGCGCTTGTCCTCGGACATGAACTTGCGCGTGGTGTTATCGATCGCCGCGATGTGATCGGCGTCAAAGGCGTGGCGCATGCCCAGCGTGTAGGCGAGCACGCCGGTGCCCACGCCGAGCATCTTCGTTCCCGAGAGGCCAAAGTGGCGCGTGGAGGCCAGAATCAAGAGACCCCAGCCCACGACGTGCAGAAGGGCGATGAAGGCGAACATCGCGTAGAGGCGTCGGCGCTCGAGACCGCTGAAGGCCGAGCGGACCTCTCGGCGCGACTGGCTCGACTCGGTCAGGGTGGCCATAGCGGCCACCTTAGTAGGAAGAGTTCCTAATAACGACCCTCAACCCGCCGAGCGGGCGAGGCCGGCCCGCTCACCGCGAGAGAGAAACTTGATGGCCATCTTGCGACTGGCCTCGTCGATCATTTCGTCGCCGAACATCACCGCCCCCGTGTGGTTCTCCTCGGTGGCGACTCGGTACGCCTCGAGAATGTCCCAGGCGCGGTCGAACTGCTCTTGGGTGGGCGAGTAGACCTCGTTGAGCACGAGCGCCTGGTCCGGCGTGAGGGCCCACTTGCCGTCGTAGCCCAGAATGTGGGTGCGCTGGGCGAAATCGCGCAGCGCGTCGAGCTCGCGCACCTTGAGAAACGGCCCGTCGATCACCTGCAGGCCGTTGGCCCGACCCGCCATGAGAATGCGCGAGAAGACGTAGTTGAAGTGATCTCCGGGGTACTCGGGAATCGCCACCCCGCCGGTCAGCACCGGCATCTCAATCGACGCCGCGAAGTCGGCGGGTCCGAAGATAATGGTCTCGAGGCGCGGCGAGGCCGCACAGATCTCGTCGACGTTGATCAGGCCACGCGCCGTCTCGATCTGAGCCTCAATGCCGATGTGCCCAACGGGCAGACCCGCGTTCTTCTCGACCTGACTGAGCAAGAGATCCATCGCCACGACCTCGGCCGCGCTCTGGACCTTGGGCAACATGATCTCGTCCAGGCGCTCGCCCGCTTGACCGACGACGTCGATGACGTCGCCGTAGGTCCAGGCCGTGTCCCAGGCGTTCACCCGCACGCACAGCACCCTCTCGCCCCAGTCTTGGGTGCGAATCGCGTGCACGACCTTGGCGCGCGCGGCCACCTTCTCATTCGCCGCGACCGAGTCCTCGAGGTCGAGGAAGGTCATGTCGGCGACGGCGCTCGGGGCCTTGGCGAGGAATCGGTCGGAGGAGCCGGGCGTAGAGAGGCACGAGCGTCGGGGCAAGTTGCGTGAGCGTTGAGACATGCCGTGAGCCTATTCGGACCGGCCACGCGCGCCAGATGAGTGAGTCACGTCGCGATTCCTCGAGATTAAGCCCGATGTGACCAGGAAGTACAGAAGTTCTTACGAGATCGGCCGCGACCGCGCCCGTCCTCAGCCGGTAACGTGGAATCCGTGACTGACGTCGAGCGCTTCGCGCGCCCAACGACGCTACGGCCGCCGGGAGAACGCCGCGCGTTCTGGTGGATGAGCGTGCTCGTGGCCCTCGTCGTCTCGACGAGCTCGCTGCCTGGTCTTGCGAGCGCGGGCGCGTCGACGATCTCCAACGAACGCGCCAAAGCGGCGATCCTCTACCGTCAAATTCAAAGCATCAACAGTCGCGTCGGCGTCTTGGGCCAGAAGTACGACGAGGCCCACGTCAAGCTCGAGCACTTCAACAATCAGATCAAGAACACCAAGAACGTCGTGGCCAGCATTGAGAGCAACGTGGTCAAGGGCAACGCCCAACTTCGCCAGGACGCCATCTTCGCCTACGTCACCAACGGCGTGGCGGCGAGCAACAATCCCCTCTTCAGCAACCACGGCGCCGACATCGGGGCGACCAACGTCTACAACCAGCTCGCGGAGGGCAACGTCGCCACGACACTCGCGAACCTGAAGAACTACAAGATCCAGCTCACCAAGGAGCGGTGGATCCTCGCCAACGAGGACCGTCAGGCCGCGGCCGCCGAGCGCTCGGCCGCGCGCGCCTTCCACGAAGCCCAGGCCCTCCAGCACTCGCTCAACTCCACTCTCCACCAGGTCAAGGGCACCATCGCCACCTTCATCGCTCAGCAACAGGCCGCCGCGGCGGCGAAGTCGCGTGCGTCGCTCAGTGGCGCGCGCCCGATCCCCGGCTTTCCCGCGCCGCCGCCCAACCAGCGCGCCGCGATCGCGATTCGCGCCGCGGAGTCGTACCTCGGCGTGCCCTACGTGTGGGGTGGAGCGTCACGACGCGGGGTTGACTGCTCGGGTCTAATCATGCTGGCCTACGAGGCAGCGGGCATCTTCTTCCCCCACTACTCGGGCGCTCAGTTTGCCGACACGATACGCGTGCCCCTCTGGAACCTCGAACCTGGTGACCTTCTCTTCTACGGGTACAACGGCGATGAGCACGTCTCGATGTACATCGGACACGGTGAGATGATCGAGGCGCCGAGCACCGGCTACACCGTGCACATCACCCCGGTGCGCCTGGGCTACGGCTTCGCCGGCGCCGGTCGCCCGCGGGCCTAGTGTCGCCCTTTCCCACCGCACTTCACCTCGGCCCCCTCACCTTTCACCTCTACGGCTTTGGTCTCGCGATCGCGGCCTACGTCAGTTACGCGTACATGCGACGTCGTTTCACACGCGCCGGGCTTGGCGTCGAACCCTTCGCTCGCTTCGCCGGCTGGCTCGTTGTGAGCGGACTCCTCGGCGCGAGGATCGCCCACGTCGCGACTAACTGGTCGTACTACCAGAGCCATCCCGCTCGATGGCTCGCGATCTGGCAGGGCGGCCTCGCGAGCTTTGGCGGCATCGCCCTCGCGCTGCCCGTCGGGCTGTTTCTCGCTCGGCGTTACTGGCCCACGACGTCCCTCGCGCGCTTCGCCGACGTCGTTGTGCCCGCACTCGTCGCCGGATGGGCGCTCGGCCGAGTCCTCGGGCCCCAATTCATGTACCAGGGCGGCGGACACCTGACGCACCAGTGGTTCGGACTGCGCTACGCCGGTCAAATTGGCAAGCGAGTGCCAGTGCCCCTGATCCAGGGCGCCGAGGACGCTCTACTGTGGCTGGGGCTCCTGTGGGCGCAGCGTCGGGGACTGGCGCGGCGCGCCGGAGTCATCACCGGTGTCGCCATGACCGTCTGGGGCCTCGTGCGCGCTCTCGACGAGCGGCTCCTCCTCGGTCAGCACTCACACAGCGGTTCCCTCGGCGTCCAGGGCGCGGCTCTCGTCATGGCGCTCGCGGGGGTCGTCCTCTTGGCCCGCTCCCGTCGCCCGAGCGCGCGAGAACCTTCAGCGATCGAGTCCCCCTCGTAGCGGTCTCGCCGGCCAGTCGACGCCGACGCGCTGATCACCGGCGCGGAGTCCCTCGTCCACGACGCGGGGATTGCGACGGCGGCCGGAGTCAACACGAGGCGCCCACGGGCCAAACGAGCACTCGGCGAACGCGGCTATCGCACCACCCTCGGGGTTCGGATGAACTGGCCCGATCAGATGGGCTACTGGCGAGACGGAGACTTCGTTCTCGAGGACCTGCGCTCAACTACTCGCCGGGCAGGACCTCGCTGGCGCGTCCGCTCTCAAACCCGTACTCCCACACGCTGATCGGCGGTGGCGTGAAGCCGTGCGCGCTCAACGTCGTGCAGATCTGGCTGCGGTGGTCGTTGCCGTGGTGCAGGGCCTGGGCCAGACGAAGGCCCACGGTCGCGTCGCGCTGGTACCCGTCGTCGGGGTCGACCTCGTGGATCACCTCGTCGGCGTCGAGATCTCCGTCAAGGAGAGCCGACCACGCCTGGGCCTGGGCCACGGCGAGCTCACGCAGTTCGCCCAGCGTGCCGGTGGGGTGCTGGCGGGCCTGCCACCCACCGAAGAAGTCGCCGAGGTAGTACGAGTCGGACTCGATGGCGTGGCGCAGCGTGGCCTCAATGGTGCCGTACGTGCCGGACACGGCGACGTCGAGCATCGCCGGCGGCAGCGCGGCGCAGGCGTCGATGATGTTGAGCGTCGCCCACGAGTGGTGGTCGAACGCGTCTCGCAGAAGTGAGGTCATGATTTCACCTTAGCGATGGTGCCCTGGACCGCCCGGGCCGCCACCTACCCCAGTGGCTTGAAGCGAGCGGTGAAGTGACGCAGTGCCGCCGGCTCGTAGGTCATCGCGTATCCCGGCAGGGACGATGCGTCCTTCGCCACGGCCGAGACGACCTCAATGACGTAGTCGATGTGGCTCTGGGTGTAGGTGCGTCGCGGGATCGCGAGGCGCACGAGCTCCATCGCGGCCGGCGACTCGGTCCCGTCGGGGTGACGGCCGAACATGACCGAGCCGATCTCCACGCTGCGGATGCCGCCAGCGAGGTAGAGCGCCACGCACAATGACTGGCCGGGGTAGGTAAGCGGATCGAGGTGGGGCAAGAGGGCCTTGGCGTCGATGTAGACGGCGTGTCCGCCAATCGGGCGCACGACGGGCACGCCGGCCCTAGTGAGGGCGTCACCGAGGTAGGCCGTCGAGCGGATGCGATAGCGCAGGTAGTCCGGGTGCACGGCCTCGCTGAGCCCCTGGGCCAGTGCTTCGAGGTCGCGTCCGGCGAGGCCGCCGTAGGTGGGAAAGCCCTCGGTGAGGATGAGCAGGTTGCGCGCCGCCTCGGCGAGGGCGTCGTCATTCATCGCCAGCCAGCCACCGATGTTGCCGAAGGGATCCTTCTTGGCCGACATCGTCATGCCGTCGGCCAGGCTCGCGATCTCGCGCACGATATCGGGAATCTCGCGGTTGCCCTGTCCCTCCTCCCTCTCGTGGATGAACCACGCGTTCTCGGCGAATCGGCACGCGTCGAGAAAGAAGGGAACGTTATAACGCCGACAGATCTCCGAGACGCCGCGCAGGTTCGCGAGCGACACCGGCTGACCACCGCCGGAGTTGTTCGTGATCGTCATCATGACCACGGGAACGTCAGCACGCCGCGTCGCCAGCAGGTTCTCGAGAGCGTCGAGGTCCATGTTGCCCTTGAAGGGGTGCAGGGTGGCCGCGTCGTGGCCCTCTTCGATGACGAGGTCGCGCGCCTCCGCCCCGCTCGCCTCGACGTTGGCGCGCGTGGTGTCAAAGTGCGTGTTGTTGGGCACGATCTTGCCCTCACCACCGAGCACGCTGAAGAGGATCTTCTCGGCGGCGCGGCCCTGGTGTGTGGGGATCACGTGGCGAAAGGGGAAGAGCTCCTTGACCGCGGCCTCAAAGCGGAACCACGACGGTGAGCCGGCGTAGCTCTCGTCGCCGTGTTGAATCGCCGCCCACTGGTCGCGCGACATCGCCCCCGTTCCCGAGTCGGTCAAGAGGTCGATCAGGACGTCCTCGGCGCGCAGGTTGAACAGGTTGTAGCCGGCCTCGTCGATCGCGCTAGCTCGCTGGGCGCTCGTCGTCATGCGTAGGGGCTCTACCGAGTGGATGCGGAAGGGCTCGATGATGGTCGTGAAGTTGTAGTCCATGACCCGATGGTAGGGCTCGTGCGAACCCCTAGAAGAGAGCGTTCCACTCCTCGATCGTCAACTCGCCGAGCGCGACCGGCGCGACCGGCAACTCCACGCCGACGCGCTCGTCGCTGATGTAGCTGACGTGATCGAGGCGCAGACGTCGCCACGGCGAAAAGACCGTTCGGTTCGCGAACTGCTGGGAGTAGATGCCCCGCACCAGGACTCCGGTTGGCGACGCCGCGACCACGAGGGCGGGGCGCTCCTTGGCCGTGGCCTCCTCCGTCGCCGGATCCACCGCGTCGAAGGGCACCACGGCGAGCACCACGGTTCCCGCGAGCGGGTGGGCCGCGTCATAGAGCGCGCTCTCGCGCGGCGTCAGCCGAGGATCGCGCCGCGCGACTACGGGCGCCACGTCAGCGACACTCGCGCGAGGGCTCTGCTCGTTTCGAGTGACTTTCGGCGCCCTTACGTGGCGCGGCGGCGCACTCGACACTTTCTTGCGCCGCTGCTCCTCACGACGTTGACGGCGTGACTCTTTGAGAGCGGGGTCGACTTCACGCGACCGCGAGGCGAGAGTCCCTGGGCCAACCTCGGGCAGTTCCGGCAGGCGCCACTGGTCGCGCTCCTCAAGGAGTCGTCGACAGTGAGCGGCGGCCGGAAAGGCCTCTCCCACGGCAAAGCACAGAACCGCGACGACGTCGTCGTCACCCATACCCGCCGCGCGAACCTGTTCGAGCGCGGCGGAGAGCTGATCGAACGTCGGAGACTCTGCGTGATCGCCGAGGGCCTCAACAACCTTGTCGAGTGGGGCCAACGCGAGCAGTTCGAGGACGGCGCGCACCGCCGGCAGGGGCGCGCTCGCGGCGAAGGACGCCACGTCACGACGCTGCTGGAGCGAGCGCAGCGGCACGCCCACGACCGCGGTGACACGCGCACTCGGGCGAAGGTCGAGACCGTCCACGAGTTCGAGCACGCGAACCGCGTCGATCTTGATGAGGCCGCGACGAATGATGTCGGTCGTGCTGACAGTCATCGCGAGACTACTTCTCGGGAGTTCGAATACCGGGCGATCGGCAAATCTGGTCGGCGTCGCCCCGGTGCGAGAAGTCTTGACCCGACGGACTGCACAGACAAGTCCCGCGCATCACGGCGAGAGTTCCATCGAGCGTGTTCACCCGGACAAGAGTACTTCCTCAGTCCAAAGTGACGGGCCGACGTCGCGAGCCCCGCGAACACTCGCTCGCTGCTCTCGACCCGCGCGCCGCGCCCGTTGCCCAGTGGCGCCTTACCGAGACCCGTGACGCCACGTCTTAGGCGAGCCGCGGACCCGGTGAGTGGCCCTTCGAGACGTCCCTCGGAAAGTCGCACTCCCCCGACTCTCACCGTGCCGTCTGGCACCGTCGGCGTCCAAGCCCTTTCGCCACTCGCGCCGTCACGCCTCGCCGGACAAGAGCGACGTGACGGCGTGACGAGTCTCAGCACGCAGTTGGGCGCTGAAGCCACTGGCGGCCTGGCGCGTTGCGGCTCCCGCGATCCCATCGAGAAGGGCGAGCACCAGCGCCGGATCGCGTTCAGGCTGAGACGCCAACGCCTCCTCGACGGTGGCCGCCAGCGCGTCGCGCAGTGGGCGATGACCGTCGATGACCAACGCTTGGATCTGTTCGGGTAGGTGGTCGAACTCGGCCATGAGTCGCGCGGCGGCCCCATCACGAGGTGCGGCCGCGAACTCCAGCTGCCCCTCAAGCCACGTCACGAGCCGCTCGACCGGCGCGTCCGAAGATCCGAGCACCGACTGAGCGTCGGCCATCGCGGGTCCAAAGGCTCGCTCCAACCACTGGGCCACCAGTTCATCCCTATCGCGGGCGTACCGATAGAGCGACGTGCGAGCCAACCCCACTCGCTCGCCCACGACGGCAAGCTCCACTCCCTCGTAGCCCTGCTCAGCCAGGATGGCGCCCACCGCGTCGAGAATCGCCTCGTGTTGGTGGTCCCGATGCTCCTTGACGGTGGGCGCGGCGATACGGGGCACGGGGTCTAGGGTAGCGACGCGTCAGTGGGGACGACGAGACGGCCGTCGCGCATCTCCAGCACCCGATCGGCCAAACGGGCCACGGAACGGTCGTGCGTGACCGTCAGGGTGGCAATCTGGTGTCGGCGCGCTTCGACGCCCAGGAGTGACACGATGTCGATGGCCCGCTGGTGATCAAGCGCGGACGTGGGCTCGTCAACGAGAAGCACCACGGGTTCGCCCATGAGCGCCCGAGCGATTCCGACCCGCTGACGCTCGCCACCCGATAGCTGCGCGGGCCGACGACCCGCCTTCGCCGCGAGTCCGACCTCCTCAAGGAGATCGAGTGCCCTTCGTCGAGTCGCCTCCCGTGGCGCACGGCCAATTCGGCCCACCAGTTCCAACTGCTCGAGTGCGGTCAGTGACGCCAGCAGGTTCGAGCCTTGAAACACGAAGCCCACGCGGTCCCGGCGAAGGACGTTGCGACGCTTCTCCGGCACATCGGTCACGAGAGCGTCTCCTAAGAAGACCTGACCACTGTCGGGCTGACGCATCGCACCCGCCACGGCGAGGAGGCTCGACTTGCCTGAGCCCGACGCACCCAGCACCGCCACCACCTCACCGGCGTTGACCTCGAGGGACACGTCATCAAGCGCGTTAACCTCTTCGTCGCCATCGCCAAAGCGCAGACACACGTGCTCCAATCGAAGTCCACCGCGCGCGGGCCCAAGATCCATGTCACACTCCTCCGTACTCACGATGCGCTGCCCAGCGCAATGATCGGGTCAATCGCGGCGATGCGGCGCACACCCACCAAGGATCCGACGAGGCCGGCGATGACGAGGATGACGGCCGCCGCGAACACGGCGCCGGACTGGAGTGAAAACGGAACCGCTCCCCCGGAGATGAGACTCCCGATCGCGGTGCCGACCAGCACGCCAGCCGCGGTCGTGGCGAGCATCACCAGCGCGACCTGGCCTATCGCGCCAAACACGACCGAGGTGGTAGACGCACCCAGGGCCTTCAGCAGTCCGATGTCAGACCTGCGCTGAATGGTCCAGACGGTGAAGAAGGCTCCCACGATGAGAGCGGCGATGACGTAGAGGAAGTCGATGATCAGGCCCATAGTCGCCGTCTCGGCGACATATCCCGGTGAGCCTTGGTAGGCCTGTTGCTTGGTCACGATCTCTACACCGAGCCGCGATCCGACGGCGTTGACGTTGACGCCCGGGCGCACTTGCAGTGCGGCTGCTGACGCCAGCCCCTGTGCGCTGCGCGGCAACACGCCACCCGTCACTTGGCCGTAGGTCGCTTGGCGCCAGAGGTCGATCGGGGCGTAGACGATATCGACGTGACCGTAGGTGGCCTTTGGGGAAAATCCCACGACGCGCAGTTGCACCCGTGAGCGGTCGAGCGTGATCTGATCGCCCACCCGCACGTGGTGCGTCGCGACTCCCTGGGAAATGATGACGCCCATGGGCGCACGGCCGAGGCGGTCACCCACCATTCCTTTGGCCATGAAGCCACCGGGTTCGATTCCGACCAGGGCAATAGACAGTGACGCGTCGCCGGCCAGCTTGGCGTTGAAGAACGTGAGCCCGATGGGCTCCGCGTGGATGCCGGGCTGGCGATTCAACGACGAGATCGTCGTCGCATCGAGTGTCGACTGTGAGAAGGTCGCACTGGTCTTCGGCTGAAACGCGAGATCGGTGAGCGGCATCGCTCGCAGCCCCGAGATTCCCGAATCGACCAGCCCATAAGAGAGTCCGGTCAACAGCACGGTGAGTACGGTCACCAGGGCAATCACCGAACCCATGAGTAAGAATCGCCCCCAGGCAAACTTCAGATCTCGCAGCTCTACGAACATTCCGGCCTTCCTCGTGACGTCCATCATGGCAACGTTCTGTCGCCATGATAGCCACAAATAGTCGCCAACATGTCACGACGCTACCGCCCGGACAGTTGAGTCGGTGACGAGCTCGCGTCTGGGCGGCTTGAACCGTGCCGAAGCGGCGCGGCGCGAAGCACCTCGAGGTGGTTCGCAACTCACACACCCCCTAACCGTCGTGCGACGTCCGACGACGAGACGTCGAGGCGGCAATTCGCCCCCTGGACTGAACTCAACCAGTTGACTCTTCCCTAGAGAGAGATCACAAACTTGGCTCAGCGCAGTCAGGCGCACCGACGGTTGCATCTAAGGATCAAGCCGAATGGGCATTCTCGTCACGGCCAAGGGAGCTGGACATGGCAGGCAAGGCAGTGCACTTCAAGATCCCACTCGATGACACCGATCTAGGAGTCGGCTCTTACGGAAGAGCGTTCGGCTGGAAGCTCGATCAATGGGGGCCAATGGAGTATTGGACCACGACCGCCGGAGACGGAGGGGGTACCGGTGGAGCGCTGACGAAGAGGTCCGAGGACTCGCCCGGCTTCACGTTCTACATCGAGGTTGATGACCACGACGTCGCCCCCGCAGCAATTGAGACGGCGGGCCGACCTCAACAATCTCCAACTGGCGAGTTCAAGCCTGGAAGCCACTCGCGTTACATGAACTTAGCAAAATCCATTTGGATGGCTTTTACCGCTCTGAGAGTTCAAGATCACTTAATGGCTAACCTAAACTCTGAATCAGAAGACCAAGAGAGGGGCGCCGTGATTTTTCAAGCCATCTTCATCGCGTTGATCGTCTTAATTAGTATTTCAATAATCCTTCAATTCATCGTTAGATCGCGAAAAGTTCATAACCCAGTGCTCCTAAAGCTATTCACACGGATCGGTAGGATTGGATCGGTCGCAAACGGAGTAATGTTTGTCGGATCCTTTCTGTTCCTACTCGTAGGTGTCATTGTATTGTTAGCGACTTCGAAGTAGCGTGTCTCCCAGGGTGCGCCCCCTGTATCACAGCACCCGCAAACTGCATGCCACGCCGATAGTGCGCAATCTCCATGTGCACACACTGAAGTGTCGATGTCTGAGAGTGTTTGCGTCGGAGGATTGACGTGCACATCCTCCGACTGGCGAACCGTTCCCTGACGCACAGGCCAGGTCCGGCAGGATCAGGTCGCTGTTGAGGCGGTGCAGAGCATCGCGTCGAGTCATCCGTAGCCTTCAATTCGAGGCAGAAAACGTCGGTACAATTGGCTGACTTAACTACTTAGCCCGTTGTAGTAGGCCGTCATATTCCAGGTAAATGTTCCGTTTCCATTGTGGATGGAAACTATTGACCAACTCGTTGCCTCCACGGGCGCGGAGTAATAATCCGAAATATAAGGTGGCTGTCCCCATCCGTTCACTGGCCAAGTTCCGTAAGGGGAATCTGGGTTACTTGAGAAAGTTCCTGCTGTCATCGTAGTAACGTTGCCACTCCATATGCACGTCTCGATGTCCTTAGGGGGCTGGCCCGCTGTGACGACATGTTCACCTGTGCACGTAGCTGGCCAACTTGACGTAGGTCCGTAGTTGTAGGACGTTGACACTGTTGGACCTGGTGTAAAAGGGACTGTCAATCCGGCATAAACGGCCGTCATATTCCAGGTAAATGTTCCGTTTCCATTGTTGATGGAGTCTATTGACCAACTCGAGGCGGTGGTTGGTGCTTTGTAGTAATCCGAGATGTATGATATTTCCCCCCAGGCAGCCACTGGCCAGTATCCTGAAGCGCTCCCTAAGCTGTTGGAGAATGTTCCGACTGATACTCCCGTAACGTTTCCACCCGCCAAACAGGTCTGGATGTCCTTAGGGGGCTGGCCCGCTGTGACTACATGATCACCTGTGCAAGTGAAAGTCAGGTTTCCTGACGTGTAAGTGTAGGTGTAGGGCGTTGAAGTAGTTGGGGTAGTCGTCGTAGTCGTGGCCGTGGGCGTGGGCGAAACCGTAGTAGTAGGCAGTGACTTTCCTGCCTCTACGACCTTCCATCGATGCACTTTTGTCTTTTCACCAACAACGGTCAAAGTAATCGTGTACCGCATATCAATGTTCGAGGGATTCGCTGAGAAGTTGGCAGTCCGAGCGATCATTCCGGTCTTACACTTGAGAACGACGTCAAATTTCACTATCCGCGGATTCGACGACCATGCGGGGACCCCTGTTAGTGGTCCAATGTGACTAAGAGTCGTTGTTGGTGTTGCTTGTGCCACAGCTCCTTGAACTCGACCGGGGTCAGGTAGCAAAGAGAACTGTGAAG
>JAJYAC010000014.1 GCA_021779735.1 Actinomycetes bacterium | reverse complement strand
TCGTAGCCAACGCCGAGGACGTGGCGTCGAACTGGGAAGAGATCAAGCGCGTCGAGAAGTCGCGCGAGAGCGCCCTCGAGGGCGTCGTCTGGCAGTCGCCCGCGCTGAGCCTGTACCACGAACTGGTGCGGATCGCCGCGCGTCTGGGCGTGGTGGCCCAGGACGCGAGAGACGAGTGGGGTGAGGCGCTCGCCGACCTCGTGGAGCGTGCTCGTCAGGCGGGAGTTGATCTCGAAGGCGTGGCGCGACGACGAGCACTCGCGCTGGCCGAGCTGATACGCGAGCGCGAGACGGGGGTGGCGCGCGAGGGCCGAGGTAGCGTCGACGTAGATCAAAGGAGTGACCGTGAGCGCGATTGAACTGGTGCGGGGACGTATGGTCCTCGATTCACGAGGCAACCCCACCGTGGAGGCCGAGGTTCACCTCTCCTCGGGAGCGGTCGGGCGGGCGATCTCGCCCTCGGGTGCCTCGACGGGCATTCACGAAGCCGTCGAACTGCGTGACGGCGCACCCGAGTGGGGCGGCAAGGGTGTCGCGACGGCCGTGGGCTACGTCAACGGCGAAATCAACGACGCGCTCGAGGGCTACGAGGCCCGCGACCAGCGCGACGTCGACACCGCGCTGATTGACCTCGACGGCACCGCGAACAAGGCGCGGCTGGGCGCCAACGCCATCCTCGCGGTGTCACTCGCCACGGCCAAGGCCGCGGCGATGGAGAGCGAGCTGCCCCTCAGCCAGTACCTCGGTGGGGTGAACGCCCACGTCTTGCCCGTGCCCATGTTCAACGTCGTCAACGGTGGCGTGCACGCGAAGAACTCCATCGACTTTCAAGAGTTCATGGTGATGCCCATTGGCGCGTCGAGCTTCGCCGAGGCGTTGCGCTGGGGCGCCGAGACGTACCACGCTCTCAAGGCGGTCCTCGTCGGGCGCGGCCTCGCCACCGCCGTGGGCGACGAGGGCGGCTTCGCGCCCGACCTGCCCGACAACGAGACCGCGGTCAAGGTGTTAGTCGAGGCGATCGAGTCCACGGGCCGCGAACCCGGCCGCGACGTGGCCATCGCGCTCGACCCCGCGACGTCAGAGCTCTTTCGCGACGGCGCGTACCACCTCGAGGGCGAGGGGAGGGTTCTCACGAGCCTCGAACTCGTCGACTACTGGGCGGACCTCGCGGCGCGCTACCAGATTGTCTCGATCGAAGACGGCATGGCTGAGGAGGACTGGGACGGGTGGGCGGCACTCACCGGGCGCCTGGGTGAGACGATCCAGTTGGTGGGCGACGACGTCTTCGTCACGAATTCCACCCTGTTGACCAAGGGTTTCGAGCGTGGCGTCGCCAACTCGATTCTCATCAAGCTCAACCAGATCGGCACGTTGAGTGAGACCCTCGACACGGTGGCCCTCGCCACGTCGCACCGCTACACCTCGGTCATTTCGCATCGTTCGGGCGAGACCGAAGACGTCACCATCGCCGACCTCGCGGTGGCGACGAACGCGGGTCAGATTAAGTCGGGCGCTCCGGCTCGCACCGACCGCGTCGCGAAGTACAATCAACTACTGAGACTCGAGGAGTTGCTCGGGGATCAGGCTCGTTTTCTAGGTGCAGCGTCTTTGTCGGGGGCGGCCGGTGTCAGGTACTCGTAAGCATGTTCGCAGTCACAGCCAGTGGATGCTGCCCCTCGCGTTCGTGACTGCGGTGAGCATGCTGGCGATGTGGTTTCCCCTGCGCACGCTGTGGCACCAACAGAGTGAACTCGACACGACGGCCGCGCAGATCGCCATGATCGCCCGTCAGCAAAAGTCCCTCGACCTCCAGGCGAACTCCATCGCCACGACGTCGGCCGCGACGCTGCTCGCACGCCAGCAGTACCAGTTGGTCGAGCAGGGCCAGAGCCTGATCCAGGTACTGCCGGGCTCGGTGGCGGGACACCCCACCCAGTGGAGCGGGGATCCGGGTAACCAGCCTCTCGTCTCTCCCTTGTCGGTCTCGAGCCTCGTGCCGAGCGCGTCGCACTCGCCACGACACACCGCCCAGGGATTCGTCGAGCGCCTCGTGCACACCCTCGAGTTCTGGCGTTGACATTCCCCGAGGCGTCGCCGGCTGACGTCGCCGCGATCGAGGTGGCTCTCGGCCGAGCGCTCGCGGGCCGCTGTCGCGTGGTGGTGCGCCGTGGTGGTGCGCCGGCCGTCATTGAGAACGAGCCGCACCTACGCGACGGCACGCCGATGCCCACGCTCTACTGGCTCGTCGAGCCCGCACTGCACGACGCGGTGAGTCGCCTGGAGAGCGACGGTGGCGTGCACCGCTTCGAAGGCATGGTCGAGGGCGCGGCCCTGACGCGCGCGCACCTGAGTTACGCGCGCCGTCGCGCGTCGCGCGTGGTTCGTCACGACCTCGTGGCACCGTCGGGCGGTGTGGGCGGAACTCGACGGGGTGTGAAGTGTCTCCACGCCCACCTCGCCAACTACCTGGCCGGCTTCGCCGATCCGGTGGGTGAGATCGTCGCGAGTCTCGTGGACGTGAGCGGGTGCGAGCGCGTCGTCGAGGCCGTCGCCGCGCTGGACTGTGGCAGCAACTCCACTCGCCTCTTGATTGCCGATGGGGAGACGACCCGCCGGCGCGAGGCGCGCATCACACGACTCAGCGAAGGTGTGGACGCGACGGGGATACTCAGCGACGAGGCACTCGCGCGTACCTACGCGGTCCTCGACGAGTACCGAGCGATGATGGACGACGAGGGAGTGAGGCGGGGTCTCCTCGTGGCGACGTCGGCGGTGCGCGACGCGTCGAACGGCGCGCAGTTTCTCGAGGGCGCGCGCGAACGAGTGGGCGTCGAAGTAGCGATCCTGAGCGGTTCCGAAGAGGCCTCCTTCTCCTTCGCCGGCGCGTGCGCCGACCTCGTCGCTGGCGACTCGCCTGTTCTCGTGCTCGACGTGGGCGGTGGCTCGACTGAGCTCGTCCTCGAGGTCGACGGATCGCTCGCGAGTTTCTCCATGCAGCTGGGCTGCGTGCGCGTCACCGAGCGGGCCCTCGGACCCGAGGTCGTGACGCCCGCTCGCGAGCGCGCGGCTCGCGAGATGATCGAGGCGGAACTCGATCGCGCCTTCGCCGCGGTACCGGCCTTCGCCCACGCGGTGGGGGCGGTGCGCCTCGTGGGACTCGCGGGCACGGTGGCGACCCTGGTGCAGCTCGAGTCCGGACTTCGTGTCTACGATCACGATCGGGTACACCACCAACTCGTCTCGCGCGAGCGCGTGCGCGCCTGGCGTGAACGCCTGGGTGCCGAGACGCCCTCGCAACGTCTGGCCCACCCCGGCATGGTGAGCGGGCGTGAGGACGTCATGGTGGCCGGGCTCTACGTGATCGAGGCCGTGATGGACCGTTTCGGCGTGGGTGAGCTGCTCAGCAGTGAGAGTGACATCCTCGACGGCATCGTGGCGTCGCTGCGTCCGGCGCGGCCCGTCCGGGCCTGACACGATGGTGGGGTGAGAGACGCACGATGGTGAGCACGCGAAGTTCGATTTACGCGCCGCTGAACCTGCACGGTCGCCGCGTCATCTTGCGCACGCTCAGCGACTCGGACTACCCCGGGTGGCTCGAGGTGCGTGAGCGCTGTCATGACTGGCTGGTCAAGTGGGAACCGCGCTCGGCCCACTCGACGCACCTCGCCGAAGACGTGCGAAGTTTCTCGAGCCGCTGCGCGATTCGCGAACGCGAGCGCCAGATGGGCACGGGATTTGGTTTTGGCATCTTCTACGAGGGCCGCTTCGTCGGTGAGATCACGCTGTCGTCGATTCAACGAGGTCCCCTGCAGTCGGCTTTCGTCGGGTACTGGATTGACGAGGCGGTGGCCGGACGAGGTCTCATGCCCGAGTCGGTCGTGACGGTCTTGCAGTTTTCATTCGAGTCACTGAACCTGCACCGCATCGAGATCAACATCATTCCGCGCAACGCGCCCTCGAGGCGCGTGGTCGAGAAGTTGGGGCTGCGCTGTGAGGGGATCGCCGAGCGCTACCTCGAGATCGACGGGGCCTGGGAAGACCACGCGCGCTACGCGGTGACGGCTGAGGAGTGGCGCGACCGTGCGCCCGAGCTCGTGGCCAACTGGCTATTGCCCACGAGCGACTAGACCGCGATCAGATCGCGTCCGCGCAGCTCCTCGATGTTCGTGGTGCGTAGCCGACCCCCGAGCGCCGCGGCGATGCCCGCGCCCCCGAGTGCGCCGTCGCGCGCCAGCACCACGAGGGCGTTCTCGCTTCCTCGGGCGAGGACCAGCCCGTTGAGGCGCACCTCGCGCGCCGCGCGAGAGACGTCAGCGACGCTGACCTCGAGGTCGACCTCGACCACGGGATTCTCGTAGCGGTGCTTCGAGAGTCGGCGCAGGTCGCGGACCATGCGCAGGGAGTCCGAGCCCACGTTGACTGAGGAGCCCTTCACGTCGTCCCAGGTGACCGCGACGGGCGCGAGGGAGAGCCCCAGGCGTTGGGCGAGCGAGAGCATCTCCGCGTCGTAGGCGAATCCGTCGGTGATTGCCAAGAGCGCGAGCAGCCGAGCGGGCCCCGCACGAAAGGCCTTGGCACCACACTGGGTGTCTCGCAGGGTCAAGCCGGTGTAGTGGCGTACGAGGAAGTGGAAGGCGTCGCTCGCGACGTTGCGTACGAGCGAGTCGTAGCGCACGCGCCGACCCTCGACTCGCGATCCCGGCGCGATGTCGACGCCGCGCAGTGTGTCGATGAGATCGGGGAAGTGCTGGGGGTTGATCGCCATGTCCGCGTCGCTCACGAGCACGCCCTCGCCGCTCGCCAGACCCATTCCCAGGCGAACGGCTGCGCCCTTGCCCTGGTTGGGCTCTTGGCGTACGGCGACGAGGTGCTCGAAGTGACCGTACACCTCGCTGGCGATCGCCAACGTGTTGTCGGTCGAGCCGTCGTCGACGATGACGATTTCGACGTCGTCGCCGAGCGCGGAGAGCACCGGCGCGAGACGCGCGTAGCCCGTCGCGAGACGAGCGGCCTCGTTGTGGGCGGGAATGACGATGGAGGTTTTGATCTTCCTACCGTACCGGTTAGGGTCGACCGGCCCCGATCAGGCCGAACGTGAACATGGGCGCGAGGCTGACCGTGGTGCCCGAGTGGGCGGCGGCGATGATCGTGCTCGTGCCCCAAGGTCCGCTGCCGGCGTACATGACGACGTGATCGACCAGGTGGTCGCCGTCGAGATTGAAGTAGAAGAGCAGGTCGCCGGGTTGTAGTGCGGTGAGTGGCACGTGGCGCAGCGCCGGCCACTGGGTCTCGGTCGTGCGAGGAATGGCGAAGCCGGCCCGGGCCCAGGCCCACTGGACGAGGCCCGAGCAATCGAATCCCTTGCCCGGAGTCTCCCCACCCCAGGCGTAGGGCACGCCGATCTGGGACTCGGCCCAGTGCAGGGCCTGCATGCCCTGTTTGGACCCCGCGGCGCTGCCCGCGTAGGTGGTGGGCGTCGCGCGCTGGATCGCGGCGAGGACGAGGTTCGCGGCGCTCTGGCCGCCCACCGCCGAGGCCGCCGCGACGGCGGCCTCCTCTTTGGCGATGTCGCGGTGTCGCGCGGCCTCGGTGCCCACGGCAATCTCGTAGGTGATGATCTCGCCCTTGAGCTGTTTGGTCACCACGGCCAAGGTGGCCTGGGTCTCGTTCTCGTTGCGGATGTTCTGGGCGAGCAGGGCCTGCATCGTGTTCGTCTGGTACAGCGCATTCGCGCGCTGCACCGCCACCTCGTGAATGGTGTGATCTAGTGACGTCTTTTGCGCCTGGTACCGATCGCGAATCGCGGTGAGGTCACCAACCACCTGGTCTTCGAACACTTGGCGCGCGTCGCTCTGGGTGACGCTCTGATTAAAGAGGGCGAGTATCTGCGCGTCGGCCGCGCCGAGCACGTACGCGCGCACGACGGCCACCACCAACTCCTTAGAGGTCGCGGCGACTTCCGTGCGTTTGCTCGCCTCGTGGCGTTTGAGCACGACGATGTTGGCTTCGATGTTGGCCAGTGAGACTTTGGCCGCGTCGTACGCGTTCGCGGTCGTTTCGCTGACGCGCTGCTGCTCGGCCAGACGCGCGGACAAGGCGGCGATTTCGGCCTGGGTCTGGGCAATGGTGGCACCTTGGGCGCTGGCGGGCAGGAGGCCGGAGGCCACGATCGCGACCGCGCACACCACGAGGCGAAATGATCGAGTGGTGCCCCGACAATGCACGCGAACCATGAACGAAGCCTAGTTAGCGATTCTAAGAAAGTCGCCTGTTTGTAAACAACGGGCGTTGGGTTACGGTGTCGTTAGCGTTTGCGCGGGGGCGTAGCCCAATTGGCAGAGGCAGGGCGCTTAAACCGCCTCCAGTGAGGGTTCGAGTCCCTCCGCCCCTACGACGACGCGTGGCCCGCTACGATGCGCCGGTGCTTCGTCGCCTCGCACCGCTCTTCGATCTCGCCGGTGTGGTGGCCTTCGTGGCCATTGGGCGCTCTCAGCACCACCACGGTGACGCGTGGCGCGGACTCGTCTCGACCACGTGGCCCTTCGCGCTGGGACTCGCGCTCGCGTGGCTCGTGACGATCCGCCGTTCGCGACACGGCCTCTCGCTGGGCGATGGTGCGCTGATCGACGTCATCACCGTGGCGCTCGCGATGGTGGCCCGCGTGCTCGCCGGACAGGGCACGGCCGCCGCCTTCATCGTGGTGGCCCTGGCTTTCCTGGGCCTGGTCTTTGAGGCCTGGCGCCTGGCGATTGGGCGTCGCGGCCGGTCGTGGGGGGCCTGAGAGCACCCCGCTCGCGCGCCGTGTCACGGGCTCGGTGACGCGGGTACGGCGATATTTAGTAGCGTTGCCTGCGTGGCTAAGAGCGCAGCAGGTAAGTGGGTCAGTCGGGTCGGGGCGTCCGGTGGCGGAAAGTCCTACCAGAAGACACGCCCGGTGAACTACTACGGCGCCCTCGCGGTGATCGTCGTACTTGGCCTGGTCGCGACCGTCTTTGCCCGCTACGAGTACCAGAACCCGCCCAGCGCCGCCGCGAGCACGCCGCCGGCGATTGGCACCACCTGGTACGCGGCGCTGAGCATCGAGGCCTGCGGAAAGACCCTGCCCTTCCTCGCGCCCAATCCCAAGTCCGCGGGTGGTCTCACCGTGCTGGCGGCCAACGTGATCAAGGTCAGCCCCGTCTCGGCCGCCGACGCCGGATCTCACGCCACCCTCGGCCAGTTCGCCGCTGAGTACCCCGGGCTCATCGCCTCGTCCAACGAGCTGGCGGTGCCGACCAGCTCGGGCGCGTCGAGCACGACGACGACCTACCACAACGGTGACGCGTGCTCGCCCACGTCGAAGTACCCCGGCCAGAAGGGCCAGATCTCCTACGCGTACTGGACGACCTTCGGCCAGAAGAAGCCGGTGATCACGACGAACCCGGGCTCGATCAAGCTCAGCCAGTTCCTGCGCGTCACGATGGCCTTCGACCCCCAGGGTGTGACGCCTAAGGCGCCCCAGCAGGCGACGATTGACGCGATGGTCAAGGCCAACGCGACGGCGACGACCACGACGACTGCTCCCGCGTCGGTCGTGACGACGATCGCGCACGCGACGACGGTTCCGACCACGGTTTCGACCACGGTTCCGACCACGACGAAGACGTCTACCAGCACGCCTAAGGGATAACCGTGCAGTGCGTAGTCCTGGTCGGCGGGATGGGGACGCGACTTCGACCCCTGACCTACCAGACGCCCAAGCAGATGCTGCCCCTGGTGGGTTCGCCCATCATCGAGTACGTGCTCGGCGGACTCTTCCATCACGGCGTCACCGACGCGGTGCTCTCGCTGGGCTACCTGCCGGATCGCTTCATCGAGGCCTACCCGGACAACGTCATTGGGGGAGTGCGCGTGAGTTACGCGGTCGAGCCCGAGCCCAACGGCACAGCCGGAGCCATACGCTTCGCGGCCGAGTACGCCGGCATAGACGAGACGTTCCTCGTGGTCAATGGTGACGTACTCACCGACCTCGACGTGAGCGCCCTGCGGGCCTTTCATCGCGATCGTGGCGCTGAGGCGAGCATCGCGCTGCACGCGGTTGAGGATCCGTCGCACTACGGCGTCGTGCCGACGACGGACGCGGGACAAGTCATCGACTTCGTGGAGAAGCCGCCACGCGACGAGGCCCCCACCAACCTCATCAACGCCGGTATCTACCTCTTCGAAACGTCGGTCCTCGAGCGCATCGACGTTGGTCGGCCGGTCAGTGTCGAGCGCGAGACCTTCCCCGCCCTGGCCGCCGAGGGCTCGCTGTTCGCCCTGGCCGACGACGCGTACTGGCTCGACACCGGTACGCCGGACACGTTCATCACCGCGAACGTCGACGTCCTCGAGGGGCGCAACGGGCGCTTCGGACCAGGCCACGGGAAC
The DNA here is from genome assembly GCA_021779735.1 of Actinomycetes bacterium. Taxonomy (GTDB): domain Bacteria; phylum Actinomycetota; class Acidimicrobiia; order Acidimicrobiales; family RAAP-2; genus RAAP-2. The sequence goes on along the minus strand of JAJYAC010000014.1, from coordinate 26,760 downwards.
GTCGTGGCCGGTTCATGGCGTCACCCGTCGGCCTGGGTGGCCCAGGACGCGACGCTGCGGCACAGCGTCGTTGACCGCGACTGTGTCGTGGGTGCGGGGGCGCTGCTCGATCGGGTCGTCTTAATGCCTGGCAGCGTGGTCGAAGACAGCGCGACGCTGCGCAACTGCATTGTCGGACCCGGTGCCGTCATTGGCGCGCGAGCGCACCTAGGCGCGACCTGCGTGGTGGGTGCCGGCGAGCGAGTCGACGCCGGAGAGAGTCTCTCGGGCGACGTGCGAGTGGGCGAGGGCTAGCGAAAGAGGTCGTCGTGGGGACGACGCACGAGGTCCTCACTCACGGAGCCCTCTCCGAAGAAGGACTCGTCGAGGCCACGCAGGAGCGCGAAGGGGGTCGACGCGGCCTTACCCATGACGAGGTTGGCGGCGGCGGCGACTTCGTCGGCGATGGCGACTTCGGTGGCCTCGAGCAGTCGTCCGTTCGCGTCGCGCGTGCCGCGAAGATCGAGCAGGGCGGTCACGCCCGCGCTGCCGATGGCCACGTCGCACACCCCCTGGCGCCACGCGCGGCCGAACGTGTCCGTGATGACCACGCCCACGTCGACGCGTAGGCGCCGTGCGATCTCCGCGCGCAGGCGCCGGGCGGATCGATCGGGATCTTTCGGCAAGAGAACGGCGGTACCCGCATTCGCATTCGAGAGGTCGATCCCGGCGTTGGCGTTGATGAAACCGTGGTGCGTCTCGGTGATGCGCAGTGTGCCGCGTCGGCGCAGAACGCGCTTCGCCTCGGCCTCCACCAGTCTCACCTTGTCGGCTTCGTCATCTGAGACGGCCACCACTCGCCCCTCGGACTTAGAAACCACCTTGCTCGTCACGACGACGAGGTCGGCCCCTCTGAGGCTGAGTCCCGCGGACGCGAGCGCACTCTCGAGGTGCTCGACGAGGTCGTCGCCGGGCTCGACGGACGCGGCGAGGGCGAGGGGAGTGACGCTGAGGGTCATGCGAGTAGCGCTTCGCAGAGTCGCTGGGCGTCGTGGGGATCGGCCATGACGGTCGTGGTGACCACGCAGCGCAGGCCGAGTTCACGCACGTCGTCCGCCAGCGCGGCGTCGACCTCGTCGATGACGAGAGTCCCCACGACGTCGCGATAGAGCTGGGCCACTCCGAGGCTGTCGGGACGGTGGCCGAGGTCGCGAAGGAGACGGTCGGCGGGCCCCTTAAGGGCACGACCCCCGACGAGGGGCGACACCGCGATGACCTCGTCACGGCGCTCGCGCAAGACCTCGCGTAGGGGAGATACCGCGAGGATGGGATCAATGGAGAGCACGGGATTTGACGGTGCGACGATGATGCGACGCGCGCGCGCGAGACTCGCGAGCACCTCGGGTGTCGCCCGCGCGTCGTGGGCTTCGACGCGCACGCGCGTCACGCGCACGTCGTGGTGGTGGGCGACGAAGTATTCCTGGAAGCTGAGCGGGCCCACCTCCGTGTCAAGCATCGTCGCGACGACGTCGTTCGTGGCCGGTAGCACGCGCACGCCGAGTGCGAAGTGCGCGGCGAGCTCGCGAGCTACGTCAGTCTTCGTGGCGCCCTCGGCGAGACGCTGAGAACGGTAGAGGTGCGTGGCGAGGTCACGGTCGCCCAGGCGAAACCACGCGGCCCCGCCCAGCGCCGCGAGCTCGTCCATGACCCGCCACGACTCTCCCGCCAGGCCCCATCCGGCGTCGACGTTGTGAAGACCGGCGAGCGTGTAGGTGATGGTGTCGAGGTCGGGGCAGATCGTCAGGCCGTGGAGCGTCAAGTCATCGCCCACGTTGACGATCGCCTCGAGCTCGAGCTTCTCGTCGTAGCGCCGTAGGGCCGCGAGCAGTCGGGCCGCCCCGACGCCGCCACTGAGAACGCTGATCACTCCCGAGACTCTAGACAGCCTTTACTAGCATCGATAACCGTGAGCGAGCCGTTGACGCGAGACTGGCCGGGTCAGGCGGCCGCGGTGGTTTTTCGCGTGCGCGACGGAGCCGACGAGCGCCTCGACGCCGCCGGTGACCTCGAGGCGCGTCGCGCGTGGGCATCGGTATCCAAGATGGCGGTCGCCATGGCCTTTGGGGTCGAGTTCGACTGGGGACTGCATCGTTACCACGAGTCCCTAGGTCCTCGTGGGGCGACCCTCGCCGACCTGCTGAGCCACTCCAGCGGCCTGGGCCTCGAGGAGTCCGATCCCGTGGCCGCGGTGGGCACCAAGCGGGTGTACTCGAACTACGGGATCGATCTCGCGGTGTCACTCGTGGTGGGAGAGAATCCTCCGGCCACGTGGCTCGAAACCCGTGTGTTCTCGGCCTTGGGTCTGTCGAGCACCCGGCTCGAGGGCCGTCCGGCGGCGGGCGTGGTGGGCTCCACCAACGACCTCGCCACACTGGGCCTCGCCTGGCTGAGACCCGACGGTCTCAGTCGCCAGACGCGAGACCTCATGAGCACGGTCTACGCGCCGAGCCTCGCGGGCGTCGTGCCGGGTTTTGGGCGCTTCGACCCCTGTCCGTGGGGCCTCGGCCCCGAGGTCCGCGGCGACAAGAGTCACTGGATGGGTGACTGGCCGGCGGACAGCTTCGGGCACTTCGGACAGAGCGGGGCGCTGATGCTGCTCAACGCGCGCGAGGGTATCGGCGTCGTGGCGACGAGCACGCAGCCCTTCGGCCCGTGGGCGGTTTCCCTGTGGCCCGAGTGGACGAGCGCGATACGTGCGAGGGCGCTTTCGTGAGCGACGCCGAAAGGCTGCGCATTGCCCTCGACCTCGACGGGTCACTCGAATCCTTGGGCAACTCGATGGACGATCTGGCCGACGCGCTTGTGGCGACGGGTTCGTGTGACCTGGTGCGCTTTCGCAGCACTCAGTCCGCTCGCGCGAACGAGGCGCGGCTGCGCCGTCGCTGGCTTCACGAGCCCGCCTGGCGCCGGGGCCGGGGCCGGCCCATCGATGCGCTGTTGCCTCGAGCCGACCTCGTGCACGTCGCGGGCGTCGCGACGCCGCCCACGCGAAGGGTGCCCCTGGTGATCTCGGTGGATGACCTGCGCCCGCTGCGCGGCGAAGCCCATACCCACCAGCGCCTCACGCAGCTGCGTCGGGCCCTCGCACGCGGAGCGACGCTGGCGGCGTCGAGTCGTACGGCGAGCCACGAAGTCCTCGACGTGCTCGGCGTCGAGCGTCACCAGGTCGTGGTGGTGCCACCGGCCGTACCCACGGTGGCGCCCACTCTCGCCGGTGACGACCTGGTCGTGAACGTGACCGGGGCGCTGGAACGCCTCGTCAGTGTCGCGCCCTCGCTTGTGGCCCTCGCCCACCGGCTTCACTCACGCGTCGTCGTGCTCGCGAGCGCGGACGCCGCGGCCGCGTTGCGCGCGACGTCGATCACGATGACGATCCGGCCGCGTCACGACGCCCGCGAAGCCCTGTCGCACGCGCGAGCGGTCCTGCACCTGTCCGACGGCGCTCGTTTTCCCTCATTCGCGATCGCGGCGCTGGCCGCCGGCGTGCCGACGGTCGCTCGCTCGACGGCGATTAATCGCGAGCTCCTGGGGGGTGCGGCCGTCCTCGTCGAGAGTCACGACGACGCGGTCGGGGCGCTCGAGGAGATCGCCACTCGTGAGGCTCGACGGGCGGTTCTCATCGCGGCCGGCCGCTCGCGCGCGATCGACTTCGCGCCGGCAACGGCCGCACGGGCCTACCTGGACCTCTACCGCGATGTCGTGCAAGGCTGGAGCTCGTGACGAGACTCGCGGTCTCGGTGGACCAGCTCTATCGACCCCAACCCGGGGGCATCGCCAGTTACGTGCGAGGTTTGGCAGGCGCCCTGGCGAGCCTCGACGCCGACTGGGACGTGCGCGCGATTGCGCCGCGTGGCGAACTCGCCGAGAGCCTCGCGCTGGCGCGTACGAGGGTGCCCCTCGACGTGGCCACCCTGACGAGGCTGTGGCGCTTCGTACCGGTCGGGGTGCCTTCCAACAGCGACGTCGTACACGCGACGTCGCTCGCGGGACCCTTTGGCGGCGGACGCCGGGGCGCCGTGCACTCCGTGGCGCTGCACGACGTGCTGTGGCGAGATCACCCCGGGGCCACCACGCGCCGGGGCGCGGCCTTTCACGAGTCACGCCTTCACCTTCTTCGCCGGCGCGAGTCCGTTCGCATCTTCACAACCTCTCCCGGTCTCGCCGACCGACTCGCCGCGGAAGGATTTGCGCCCTCGCGCGTGCACTACGTGCGCCTGGGCGTCGACGATGACGTCGTGCCCGTTGACGTCGCACAGGTCGCCGCGTCCCTCGCGCGAGAGGGCGTCGTGGGTCCCTACACGCTCTACGTGGGCACGCGCGAACCGCGCAAGAACCTGACGCGACTCATCGGCGCCCACGCCCTCGCGCGCCGGAGTGAACCGGGACTCGGGCCGCTGGTGCTCGTGGGTCCCGCGGGTTGGGGGGCGGTGGACACCGCCGACGCCGTCGTACTGGGCGCGCGAGAGCGGTCCCTCGTCAAGGGACTCATCCGCGACGCGACGGTGGTGGCGTACGTAGCCCTCGCCGAGGGTTGGGGACTACCACCGGTGGAGGCCCTCTTCGCGGGCTCGCGCGTCGTGGCGGGCCGCGACGTTCCGAGCGTGGGTGCCAACGACGAGGTGATCGCGGTGGACCCCCTGGACGAGTCCTCCATCGCCGAGGGCCTCGTGCGCGCGTGTGCTCTGGCCGACGACGAGCAAGCCCGCGAACGCCGGCACGCCTCCGTTTCCGATCAGACGTGGGACCGCTCGCTCGCCGATCACCTGGAGGGCTGGCGATGAGGGTCGCGCTCGACGTGTCGGCCGTACCGGACCAGCTCACGGGAGCGGGGCGCTACGTCGTCGAGCTGGCCAAGCGTCTGCCCGCCACGGGCAACGAGGTGACCCTGGTCGCGCGTCGCGGCGACGAGGAACGCTGGCGCACGTGGTCCTCGGCCGAAGTGAGCGCCATCGTGCCGCGCGGGCGCGCGGCGCGTCTGTGGTACGAGGCGTGGCGTCTGGGCACGAGCGCGCCCGCGCGCGCCGCTGACGTCTGGCACGGGCCGCACTACACGATGCCCCACCGAGGCACCACGCCCACGGTCGTGACGATCCACGACTTGACCTTCTTCACCCACCCCCACTGGCACGAGGCCGCCAAGGTCGCCTACTTTCAGCGCGCCATTCGTTACTCGGCCACGCGGGCAGGCGCGCTCATCGCGGTGAGCGACGCGACGGCCCGACTCCTGGACGAGCACGTGCCCGCCCACGCTCCCGTCGTGGTCGCGCCCCACGGCGTCGACCTCGAAGCCTTCGCCCTCGCGGGCGAGAACGACGAGACGTTGCTCGCCTCGGTGGGCCTAGACGGCGCACCCTACGTGCTCTTCGTGGGCACCCTCGAACCTCGCAAGGGACTGGATGCTCTCATCGGCGCCTTTGACGAGGTGGGCGCGACGCGCCCTGACCTGCGACTCGTGATCGCCGGCAAGGCGGGATGGGGCGAGACGCCCGGCGTCGTCGCACGCGCGACGTCTCGTGAGCGCATCACGCGACTGGGCTTCGTCGACCAGGCGGTCTTGCCCGCCCTCATGCGCCGTTCGCGCTGCGTGGCCTACCCCTCACTGGCCGAGGGTTTCGGTCTGCCGGTGCTCGAAGCGCTGGCCTGCGGGGCGACGGTGGTGACGACGCGCGCCACGGTCATGGAAGACGTCGCGGGCGGACACGCCTACCTCGCCGACGCCGGCGACGTCGGTTCCCTCGCGGCGGCCTTGGGAGAGGCCGTCGACCTCGACGTCTCTGAGCGGGCGTCGCGCGCGCGTGCGGCCCGCGAGCACGCCGAGCGCTTCACCTGGGAGGCGAGCGTCGCTCGTCATCTCGAGGCCTACGCCCTGGCGGTGGGGGACTGATGCGCGCCCTGGTCACGGGGGGACGAGGCTTCGCCGGTCGCCACCTCGAAGCGCACCTTCTCTCTCGCGGCGACGAGGTGTTCGTCGCCGAGTGCGATGTCACCAACGACGAGGCGGTGCGCGAGGCACTCAAGACCACTCAGCCCGACGCGATCTACCACCTGGCCGCGCTCTCGAGCGTCGCGGACTCGTGGTCCAATCCGGCGGCTTTCACACGAGTGAACGTGCTGGGCACACTCCACGTGCTGAACGCGGTGGCTGCGCACACGCCCCAGGCGACGACCCTCATCGTCAGTTCGGCCGACGTCTACGGCGTCGTCGCGGACGCTGACTTGCCCCTCGTGGAGACCCACGTAACGGCCCCGGTCAGCCCCTACGCGCAGTCCAAGCTCGAGGCGGAGGGATTCGCGCTGCGACGCGCGCGAGAGGGCCAGCGAGTCATCGTCGCGCGAGCCTTCCCCCACATCGGTCCGGGCCAGTCCGAGCGTTTCGTGGTGCCCTCACTGGCGCGGCGCCTCCTTGAGGCGCGCGCGAGGGGGCGCGACACGATCACGGTGGGGGACCTCTCGGCGCGGCGTGACTTCACTGACGTGCGTGACGTGGTGCGGGCCTATCGCCTGCTCATCGAGCACGGGGTCTCGGGCGAGGTGTACCACGTCGCGAGCGGCCACGACGTGGCGTTGCAGCGCGTCGCCGAGGCGATCGCCCTCGCGCTCGGCCTGGCCGTGCGATTTGAGGTCGATCCCGCGCTTTTGCGTCCCGTCGAGGTACCGGTGCTGCGGGGTAGTTTCGCGAAGCTCCACGAGGCCACCGGCTGGGAGCCGACGATCACCCTCTCGCAATCAATAAACGATGTGATCAGGGACATCGAGAACCGATTCGGCCCTGCTTCGCCCGCGTGAACGCACCGGGGAGACCCGACCCGTGCGGGATCGCCCACTAGCCTGGGAAGTCTGATGGAGTCCCGCGCCCCGGCCGTCGTCGCCGTTGTTGTCACCACCGGGCCTGGGCCGGGTCTCGAAGCGTCGCTGGCCTCACTCGTCGCTCAGGACTACAGCGAGTTGAGCGTGTTGGTCGTGGCCAACGGCGAGCACGAGAACGTCGCCGCGCGCGTCGCGGCGGTCGCGCCGCAGGCATTTGTTCGTCAGCTCGAGGAGAACCGGGGATTCGCGGCCGCCTGCAACGAGGCCGCTCTCATGGTCGAGGGGGCCACGTTCCTCCTGTTCTGCCACGACGACGTGCGACTCGATCCGGACGCGGTCACCCAGATGGTCGCCTCCGCCTATCGCACGAACGCGGGCATCGTGACTCCCAAGGTGGTCGACTACGACGACCCCATGGTGCTCGTGCACGTCGGACAGAACTGTGACCGCTTCGGCGTGGTGCAAGAACGCGTCGAGACCGGGGAGATCGACCACGGGCAACAGGACCTCGAGCGCGACGTGTTCGTCGCGCCTGGCGGCGTGACGCTCGTGCGCGGCGACCTCTTCGCCACCCTGCGCGGCTTCGACCCGCTCATCTTGGCCCTGGGCGAGGACCTCGACCTGTGCTGGCGCGCTCAGGTGGCCGGCGCACGCATCGTGGTCGCTCCCGCGGCGCGCGTCGCCCACCGCGAATCCATTGCCCGCGGCGAGCGGGCCATCACGGCCAAGGGTGTGCGACGGGCCAGCCGCAAAGACCTCCAGCGCCGTCACCAACTCCTCGTGGTGGCCACGGGTTGGGGCAAGCGCTACACCACGCGCACCCTGCTGACGCTCGCCGCCATGGAGATCGTCGAGTTCGTCGTGGCCCTCGCGGGCCGAGACACTGACCGCGCCGGAGCGATCTTGGGGTCGTGGCGTTGGCTCTTTCACAATCGGGGTCGAATTCGCGAGCGGCGCCGTGAGCGCCAGCGCACGCGCGTACTCGCCGACGCCGACTTGCACCGTCTCCAAATAGGCGGGGTGACGAGGCTGAAGAAGTTCGCCGTCACCCTCGTGAGAGAGGGACTCGACCGCGCGCGCGGCATCTTGCCGCCCGAGGAGATCGCCCCGGACGAGGGTCCCGACGCCGGAGTGGGCTTCGCCGCGGCGTTCGCCGAAAGCGAGGAGTTCGACGAGATCGACGAGTCCGAGGAGTTGGCCCGCTCGCGCCACCCGTCGCGCCTGCTGACGTCGTTTCGTTCCCAGGCGACGTTGCTCGGCGCGATGCTCATTCTCTGGGCGCTGGGTTCGCGCAACCTGATCGCGATGCACCTACCCCTCATCGGGCGCCTGACGCCGCTCGACTCGTGGTGGACGACGTGGCGACACTTCTTCGCGTCGTGGTCTTCCACCGGCACCGGCACCTCGGCACCCGGCATGCCGGGCTACGCGGTGCTGGGATTCGCGGGCACGTTCGTCTTGGGACGCATGGGGGTCCTGCCGCGGCTCGCCCTCGTCCTCGCGGTTCCCCTGGGGGCCTACGGCGTCGCGCGCCTTTTGAAGGATCGCGTCTCGAATCGGGCGCGCGTCGTCGCGGTCATCGTGTACTTCGCCGGTGCCCTCGGTCTCAACATGATCAACCAGGGTCGCATTGACGTCTTGGTGGTGGTGGCGGGCCTGCCCTTCGTCGTGCGCCGGCTCTTCGATCTCCTCAACGTGACGGGGTTTCGTCGCTCTCCCGGGGCACCCGTCGCCTTCGGGGTCGCGGGCTGGCGCTCCAGTGACGCCGGTCAGCGCATGGTGCTGGTGATCCTGGTGGCCATGATGAGCGCCCTGGCGCCCGCGAGCATCATTGCCGTCGTCGTCATCGTGCTCGGCGTGGTGCTGGTGGGTGCGGGAGAGGCCGCCCGCCCGATGCGCCTGCTCGCCTCGGTGCTGGTGAGCGTCGCCATCTTCCTCGCACCCCTCACCCTCGACACCCTCTTCGCGGGTCGGCGCGCCCTGGAGGTCTTTGGACTGGCGCGCGGCGCGTGGTCGGGCCCGAGCTTTCTCGCCCTCGCGCGCGGTGCCGACGGCGTGTACGGCGGCCCGTGGTGGGGCTGGCTCGCCCCCCTCGCGGCACTGGTGGGCCTAGTCCTCACGCGCGGCGAGCGGCGGGTCATCGCGGTGCGCTTCGCGGCCATCGGGGCGTTGGCCCTGCTCGTGGCCACGCTGAGCCTGCGCCACTGGATGGGGCCCTTCACCCCCGACGTCGACGTCCTGCTCGCGCTCTATGGCGTGATGGTGGCCGGACTCGTCGGGCTGGGCGTCGCGGCGATTGAGCTGGACTTGCGCCACGTGGGATTCGGGTGGCGCCAACTGTCGGCCGGCGTGATGATCACGATGCTCGTCATCTCCCTCGGGCCGCTGTTCATCGCCACGGGCAGTGGGCGCTTTGACCTGCCCACGACGGGGGTGGGAGAGTCGATCAACTCTCTGGCCCCCGCGGGGGTCGCCAACTACCGCGTCCTGTGGCTGGGAGATCCCAGCGTTCTTCCGCTCGGCGGCTTCAGCGTGGCCCCGGGCCTCGCCGCGGCCACGACCCAGAGTGGGCTCCCGGCGGGCTCGTCCCTCTTCGCCGCGCCAGGCACGGGCCCGGTTGGCACGATCGCCACGGCGCTTGACGAGGCGATCGCGGGGCGCACCGTGCGCCTGGGTCAACTCCTCGCGGCGGCCGGCGTCTCGTCAATCGTCGTGTTGAACGCCGGGGCGCCGGAGATCGCGGGCTTTCAGTCGGTGCCCGCGCGCAGCGCGCCGGAGTCGGTTATCGGCGCCCTCGCGCGCCAGAGCGACCTGTCGCTCGTCTTGGCGACGCGCTGGGCCACCGTCTACGCCGACGCGGCCTTCCACGGCCTCTTGAGCCAGTACGGGCCCGCGGCGACGACGCCGAGCGCGGTACCCGGCGAGGTCTTCGGGCCGCTCGCCCTCTCAGGCGGGACGGTCGTCGCGGCACTGAGCCCGGCGAGCGCCTTCTCGCTCGACGTGCCCGGGCGCGCCACCACTCGCCACGTCACCGACGCCTGGGCGCCGACCTTCACTCTCTCGGGGTCGGGCCCGGCGAGCGGCCACCTCGTGGTACGTCGCTTCCCGTGGAACGGCATTCTCGCCCTCGTCACCTTGAGCTTGTGGGGGATTGTCTGGATGGGATTTGGCTGGCTTGAGCGCCTCGACTGGCTCGTGCGTCGACGTCCTCAGCGCCTCGCCATTGCCCGCCACGCGAGGGGCTCGCATGACTAGGTCGCGCGGGGCCCTCGCTCTGCTCGCCCTCGCGCTCGTGGCGACGGGTCTGGCGAGCTCGCTCGAGCGCGCGGTCAGTCCACTCGCGCCGGGACCCTCGGCCGACTTCGCCGCGAGCGCGGAGTCGACCGCGCTCTACTGCACGGGACTTGGAACCGCCACGACGGGGGGCCACGTCGTCTTCACCAACCTCACGTCGGCCGTGCGCACGCTCGCGGTCAGCGTCGTCTCGGACACCGGGGTGCACGAGTCGCGCAACGTCGTCCTGAGCGCCCACGCGTCGACGAGCATCACACCCAACGCCTGGGCGAGTGGGGCCTTCTTTGGCGTGAGCGCCATCGTGAGTGGCGGTGGCGTCGTCGGCGCGGAGGTCGCCAACAACGACAGCGCCGTGGCGCCCTGTAGCGGGTCGGGTGTGACCCAGTGGTACGGCGCGGGCTTTGACACCGTGGTGGGCTCGAGCGCGACGATCAGCCTGTTCAACCCCTCGGCGACGCCGGCCGTGGTGAACGTGACGACGGTGAGCGCGAGCGGCTTCAGCGCGCCAGCCCCGTTCCAGGGCTTCGCGGTGGGACCCCACGACGAAGTCGCCCTCAACCTCGGCAGTCAGATCGTCAACACCGCCAACATCGGCGTGCACGTGAGCGTTCTGCGCGGAGCGGTCACGGTGGTGGGCGTCCAGAGTGCGGGCACCGTCGCGTCGTTCAACGTCGGCCAGGTCGACCTTTCGACGAGTGCGTCATTTGCGCTGGTGACGACGGCGGCGAAGTCGCGGGCGCAGGTGCGTGTGTCAAACCCGAACGACGTCCTCGCTCAGGTCACCGTGAAGGTCTCGCTCTCGAACTACCACATCGCCCCCGAAGTGGTGGAGATCCCGGCCTTCGCGAGCGGGCTCGTCACGATCACTCCCAACTCGGCGATTCCCGCCGCGGGATTCGCGTCGGTCGCGCTCTCGTCGAGCGAGCCGGTCGCCACCGCCTTGGCCGTGGGTTCGAGCGCTCTCACACTCTCGAGCCCGTCTCCCACGTCAACCACGTGGCTGCTGTCGGACTTCAGTGGTCGTGGCTTCTCGCACGCGGTACTCACGAACGAGGGCGCGAGCGCCCTGACGGTGCGAGTGGTGAACGTCGTCAGCTCCGTGAGTGCCAGCGCGAGTCTCGGCGCGGGACAGACCAGCGACGTGCGTGCGCTCGTGGCGAGCGTGCCCACGATTCAGGGTCTGACGTTGCTGCTGACGAGTGATCGACCCTTCGCGGTCACCACGATCCTGCCGGTGAACCCGGTGGGCCCCGTCGTGGCGTCCGCGCTAAATGGCGGGTAGGGTCGGCGGCTGCCAGGTGGGGGCTGGCGCGAGGACCTCGGACTCGACGGGGACCGTCTTGGGCCCGCTGAGGCTGCTGACCGTCTTGTCGGCGCGGGTGTGCACCGGCTCGCCGTGGGCCTCGTCGATTAGCCGCGCCGCTTCGTCGCCATCGATCGTCTCTCGCTCGAGCAGCGCGCGCGTCAGTGCCTCGAGGCCGCGACGGTGCAAGGTGAGAACTTCGATCGCCCGGGCCTCTTGCTCGCGCAAGATGCGCTCCACCTCGTCGTCGATCATCTGGGACGTGTGATCGGAGTAGTCACGCGTGTGCATGAGGTCCTCGCCGAGAAAGACCTGGTTGTTCGATCCCCAGGCCATCGGGCCGATCTCTTTGGACATGCCCCACTCGCGCACCATGCGCCGCGCCAGATCCGTGTTGCGCTGGAGGTCGTCGGCGGCGCCGGTCGAGAGGTCGCCGTAGACGAGCAGTTCCGCCACCCGACCTCCCATGCGCATGCACAGTGAGTCTTCGAGGTGCTGGCGCGCCATGATGTGGCGGTCCTCCTCGGGCAGGGTCATGGTCACACCAAGAGCCATGCCTCGCGGGATGATCGTGATCTTGTGCAGGGGATCGGTCTTGTCGAGCACGTAGGCGAGTAGCGCGTGGCCGCTCTCGTGAAAGGCGATGCGCTCGCGCTCGTCCTCGGTGAGCACCATCGAGTCGCGCAACTGGCCCATCATGACCCGGTCGCGGGCCATTTCGAAGTCCTCCATGGAGACGGTGGCCGAGTGTCGGCGCACCGCGTGCAGGGCCGCCTCGTTGACGAGGTTGGCCAGGTCGGCTCCGCTCATTCCGGGCGTGCCGCGCGCGACCATTTCCAAGCTGACGCCCGCGTCGAGGGGTTTATCCTTCGCGTGGACCGCCAAGATCGGCAAACGCTCGTCCAGGTCCGGTAGGGGCACGACGATCTGGCGATCGAAGCGACCAGGGCGCAGCAGGGCCGGGTCGAGCACGTCGGGGCGATTGGTCGCGGCGATCACCACGACCCCCTCGGTCGGGTCGAAGCCATCCATCTCGTTGAGCATCTGGTTGAGCGTCTGCTCGCGCTCGTCGTGACCTCCGCCCAGACCGGCGCCTCGCTTGCGCCCGATGGAGTCAATTTCGTCAATGAAGACGATCGCCGGGGACTGCTTGCGCGCGGTGGCAAAGAGGTCGCGCACGCGACTCGCACCGACGCCCACGAACATCTCCATGAAGTCTGATCCGGACACCGAGAAGAAGGGAACGCCCGCCTCACCGGCGACGGCGCGCGCGAGCATGGTCTTGCCGGTGCCGGGGGGGCCGACGAGCAGGATCCCCTTGGGGATGATCGCGCCGATCTGCTTGTAGGTGTTGGGATTTTTCAAGAAGTCGACGACTTCGCTGATCTCTTGCTTGACCCCCAGGTACCCGGCCACGTCCGCGAAGGTGGTCTTGGGACGGTCCTGGTCGAACTGCTTGGCCTTGGAGCGACCCACCGACATCATGCCGTTCATCTGCCCACGAGCTTGGCGCCCGGCGTAGACCATAAAGCCCACGAAGATGAATATCCAGATCAAGTAGGGCAAGACGCTGGAGGCGAAACTGGAGGGATTGGCGAAGGTCACCGTGACGTTGTTGGTGCGCAGGGTATTGATGTCGCCCTGGAGGGCCGGGACGGGTCCGTTCGCGGTGTAGTTCGTTCCGTTGGTCAACTGTCCCGTGATGACGCCGCTGGCGTTGTTGATGTCCGCTGAGAGGACTTTCTCCAAACGGGCTTCGTGAATCAACTGGGAGTAGGGAATCGTCTTGACCGTCTTTGACTGAAAGAGCGAGGGAATGAAGAAGATCCCCAAGAAGAAGGCCACCACCGCGATCGTGATGAAGCGCCGTCGCTTCTCGGGCGCCATTGGTCGGTTGGCCCCCGGCAGGAACTTCTTAAGACCGGGCTTTTCGGGGGGTAGTGCACTCACCCCTCTAACTCTAGGGGCGCGGCGTGACGTAAGGCTCGCGGGGCCGGTCAGTTGTTAGCGTGAGGGAGTGAGCCCGTCCCCATCGCTTAGCCCCGCGCGTCCCGCGCGCTTTGGGCTCGCCCTTGCGGTGGCGGCGGGTGGATTCGTCGTGGGTGAGGTGTTCGCGAGCGTGCTGCTGGCCGCACTCGCCAGCGCGCTGCACTATCCCGGCGGCGTCAACGCCCTCGCCCGGACGGCGGAGCCGCCGTGGTGGTACGTCGTCGTGAGTCTGGTGTGTCTTTGGGGCGGCTTCGCCGTGGCGATCTACGTGGCGCGCGAGCGAGCGGGGCTGACCGCGTTGCCCGCGCAGTGGCGCTTTCGCCCCTCGGATGTGAAGTACGTGGTGCTAGGTGTGGTCCTCCAGCTCGGGGTGGACGCGGCGTACGCCCCCTGGCACCTACGGCACTTCAATCAGCCGGTCCATCACCTCTTTGGCGGGGCCCACGGCGGGTACGCGCTGGCGATTGGCCTGATGACGATGGTGGGCGCGCCCTTCATGGAGGAGTACTTCTTTCGCGGACTCGTCTTTCGCGCCCTGCGCGGCGCGTTTCACGCGCGCGAGCGGGGCGCGGCATTGTGGGTCGCCATTGTGGTCAGCGCGGTGGTCTTCGCCCTCGCGCACGGCGAGGCCGCCCAGTTCGCCGGGCTCGCCGCCGTGGGGGTCGTACTGTCGCTGCTCGTCGTGCGCACGAATCGACTCACCCCGAGCTTTCTCACCCACGCCTCGTTCAATGCGGTAGCCCTAGTAGCTCTGTTCAGTCAGCGGAGCCATTGATGAATCGGCTTCGCGCGCGCTTGACGCCGGCGGGCATCTTCGACGCGTTGGCTCTGGCGGCTCTCATCTACGTCGTCTTCTACTCGCTGCACCCCAACCTGATCTTCTCGTCGTCTCTCTTGACCGGTGGGGACACCGGCGCCCACTTGGCGCTGCCGGCCTACCTGCGAAGTCAGGGGGATCTCTTTAACCTGACACCGTGGTACCCGGGGTGGTTCGCCGGCATGCCGGCCTACACGTACTACTTCGTGCTGCCGGACTTCCTCGCGACCCTCGCCAGCTACCTCATCGGCTTCGCCGTGGCCTTCAAGCTCGCCACGATCGCGGGATCTCTCTTGATGCCCATCGGGGCCTACGTCATGGGCCGACTCTTTCGCGCGCCGCGACCGGTGCCCCTCGCCCTGGCCGCGGCGACGCTGCCCTTTCTCTTCGACGCGTCATTCACGATCGACGGGGGAAACCTCTTTTCGACGATGGCGGGGGAGTACGCGTTCTCCTTCTCGCTGGCCTTCGCCCTCATCACGATTGGCCTCTTCGCGCGGGGAGTGGTGACGGGTCGGGGTTACTGGCTGGCCGCGTTGGGCCTGAGCGTCACCCTGGCCGGTCACGTGCTGCCGTTCTTCTTCGTGGTCGTCGCCGTGGGCGTGCTCGCGATCTTCGAGAGCCTCCAGCGTGCGGGGGTGGGGGATCGCCGCGAGATCAGGGTGCCGGGTGACTACGCGCGGCCGTGGCGCTTCGCGGTGGGCGCCGGCGTGCTCTCCGCGGGCCTGTCGGCGTGGTGGCTCCTGCCCTTTGTCACGTCTCAGCAGTTGACGAACTCGATGGGTTACGTGAACGACTCCACCGCGAGTCTGCACGCGGTCTTTACGACGTTGGGCTGGTACAACGCGAACGGCGCCGCCGCGGGCGACCGATGGGTCATCACGATGGCGGCTCTCGCCTGCGTGTTGGCATTCATCGTGCGCGATCGCCTCGGGATGGTCCTCGCCGCACTTACCATCGTGTCGCTCGCCGCCTTCACCCTCGATCCCCAGAGCGTCATCTGGAACGAGCGCCTCGTGCCGTTCTGGTTCATCATGATCCACCTGAGTGCGGGCTGGCTGGTGGGATATCCACTCTCGCGCTGGGTCAATCAGTCTCGACAGTGGTCGCTGCGCACTCGCACCCGCCCCGCCAGCGTCTCAGAGCCCGAAGGGGCCGGCGACACCGACGAGGCCCCCTCAGAGATCGAGAGCGAGCTCGTCTTGACCGTGATCGAGCGCTCCGCGTCTGAGCGCGAGGAGTCGCGCCACCGACGGATCCTGCGCGCGAGCGCCGTCGTGGCGATTCTGGGTTTGGTCTCGACGGTGCCCGGACTCATCACGCCGGTCGCTACGGCGCTCGGGCTCTCGACCACGGGCAACCAGGTGTCGAGTTGGGCGGCGTGGAACTACTCGGGCTACCAGGGCAAGCCCGCCTGGCCCGAGTACCACGACCTCATGACGACCATGGGCACCGTCGCGCGACGTTACGGCTGCGGCCGCGCGATGTGGGAGTACTCGATCAACGAGAACCGCTTCGGCACTCCCATGGCCCTGATGTTGTTGCCGTACTGGACGAACAACTGCGTGGACTCGATGGAGGGACTGTTCTTCGAGTCCTCGGCCACGACCCCGTACCACTTTCTCAACCAGGCTGAGCTGAGCGCGGTTCCCTCGAATCCTCAGGTCGGCCTGCCCTACGGCAAGCTCGACGTGACCGAGGGGGTCAAGCACCTCCAGATGCTCGGCGTGAAGTACTACATCGCCTTCTCACCGCTCGCCATCGCCGAGGCCAACGCCGATCCGCAGTTGCGCTACGTGGCCGAGACGAAGAAGTGGCCCTCACCGGGCGTGCGCTGGCGCGTCTACCTCATTCGCCACAGTCCCGTCGTCCAGGCTCTGACGAGACTGCCGAACGTGCTCGACCAGTCGGCTACGCGCATTCAGTGGCTGAACGCGAACGTGACCTGGTGGATGAACGAGAAGCTCTGGCCCGTGTTGGGCGCGGCGAGCGGCCCCGCGTCGTGGCCGCGCGCGAGCTCGATCTCGCACATGGAGGTGCGCCGCGTGGCTCCCACCACCGTCAGCGATGTCGTCGTGGGTACGCAGAGCGTGTCCTTTCACGTCACGCGACTGGGCTCACCGGTGCTCGTGAAGGTCTCGTACTACCCGCGCTGGCACGCCACGGGCGCGAGCGGACCCTACCGCGTGAGCCCCAACTTGATGGTCGTCGTGCCGACGAGTCACACCGTGACTCTCACCTACTCGTCGTCACCCTCCGTGCTCTGGGGCAACGTCGCGAGTGATCTCACCGCGCTGGGTGGGGCGATCTACCTCTGGCTGTGGATTCGGCGCCGACGGAGGGTGCCAGTAAGGTAGGTCGCCGTGGACACGTCGCTCATTTTCAAGGCCTACGACGTGCGCGGCACCTACCCCGATCAACTCGATGAGGTCGTGACTCGCGCTATTGGCTCGGCCTTCGCGGACTACGTGGCCGCACCCGCGGTGGTCGTGGGACGTGACATGCGTTCGTCGGGCGTGGCCCTCTCACTAGCCTTCGCCGAGGGCGTGCGCGCGCGCGGCGTCGAGGTCATTGACATCGGACTGGCCTCGACGGACCTGTTGTACTTCGCGTCGGGCTACCTCGACGCCCCCGCCGCGATGTTCACCGCGTCGCACAACCCGGCCGCCTACAACGGCATCAAGCTCTGCCAGGCCGGGGCCAAGCCGATTGGCACCGACACGGGGCTGCGTGACATCGAGATCGCGACCCACGCGTACCTCGCGAACCCGGCGTCGGGCACGCTCGCGCCGCTGCGCGAGCGCCGTCTCATCGACGAGTGGGTGGATCACGTGCACTCCTTCGTTGACGTTGACGCCCTGACGCGACTACGCATCGTGGCCGACACCGCGAACGGCATGGGGGGCCTCGTCGCCCCCGCGGTCTTCGCCGACTTGCCCTTCGAGGTGGAGATTCTCTACCCCGAGCTCGACGGCACGTTCCCCAATCACCCAGCCGACCCGCTCAACCCCGAGAACATCGTCGACCTCCAGCGCCGCGTTCTCGAATCCGGCGCCGACGTGGGGCTCGCCTTCGACGGCGACGCCGATCGCGTGTTTCTCGTCGATGAGCGCGCCCAGCCACTCAGCGGATCGACGACTACCGCGATGGTCGCCTCGGTGATGCTCGAGCGCCACCCTGGCGCGACTGTTCTCTACAACGTGATCTGCTCACGCGCCGTGCCCGAGGTGATTGCCGAGAGTGGCGGCGTCGGCGTGCGAACGCGCGTGGGCCACAGCTACATCAAGCAGGTGATGGCCGACACCGGAGCAATCTTCGGGGGCGAGCACTCGGGCCACTACTACTACCGCGACAACTACCGCGCCGACTCGGGCATCATCACCGCGATGGTGGTGCTCGAGCTGCTCAGCCGTTCGCGTCGACCGCTCTCGGAGGTCGCCGCACCCTACGTGCGCTACGCGGACTCGGGAGAGATCAACACGCGCGTCGACGATCCGGCAGGGGTCGTGGCCGCAATCGCCGAGCACGCGCGCGCGAGCGGTGCCGCGGTCGACGAACTCGACGGACTGAGCGCCACCTACGAGGACTGGTGGTTCAACGTGCGCGCATCGAACACCGAGCCCCTGTTGCGCCTCAACGTCGAGGCCCGTGACGCGGCGTCATGTGACGCGCACGTGGCCGAGTTGTTGACCTTGATCAAGGAGAAGTCGTGAGTTTGGACGCGTTCGTGCTCGGCCTGCTCGAAGACCCCATCGACCACGAGAGACTCCTCTACGTGGCCAGTCGCGAGGTGCTCTACAACCCGCGTCGACGACGCGCCTACGAGGTGCGTGGGGCGATTCCCGTGATGCTCGACACCGAGGCGCGCGACGTGCCCGCGGAGGAGCACGAGGCGCTGATGGCGGCCCCCGACGGCGTTTGGACGGGCGAGGACGCCTAGGCCAAGCGCTCGACGATCATGGCCATTCCCTGGCCACCGCCGACACACATCGTCTCGAGTCCGTAGCGAAGTCCCCGGTCCTCGAGGCCATTGAGCAGCGTCGTCATGATGCGCGCGCCGGTCATGCCAAAGGGGTGGCCCAGCGCGATGGCGCCGCCGTTGACGTTGAGCTTCTCGAGGGGGATGTCGAGGTGTCGGGCGCTCGGAATTACCTGGGCGGCGAAGGCCTCGTTGATCTCCACGAGGTCGATGTCCTTCATGGTGAGTCCCGCGCGTAAGAGCGCCTGGCGCGACGCTTCGACGGGACCGAGGCCCATGATCTCCGGGTTGAGCGCCGAGACGCCACTGGCGACGATGCGCGCGAGCGGAGTGATGCCCAGAGCGCGCGCGCGGGTGTCACTCATGACGACGACCGCGGCCGCACCGTCGTTGAGGGGGCACGCGTTGCCCGCGGTGATGGAGCCTCCCTCGCGAAAGACGGGGGCCAGACTGGCGAGCTTCTCGAGCGTCGTGCCGGCGCGCGGGCCGTCGTCGACGCTGACCACCACGCCGTCCGGACGCGTCACCGGGATGATCTCACGCTCGAAGAAGCCGTTGGACTGGCTCGCCACCGCGAGTTCCTGGCTGCGCAGCGCGAACTCGTCCATCTCGGCGCGGCTCACGTGCTCGAACTCGGCCACGTTCTCCGCGGTTTGACCCATGGCAATGTAGACGTCCGGTAGTCCGGGAGCGGGCGTCCAGGGGTCGCCCGCCCGCTCGGATCGACTCGCGGTGCGCGCGATGGCGTCGGCGAAGAGGGGGTTGACCGCCTTGCCCACGTCCGAGGCCCCCGCGCCAAAGCGCGAGACCGTCTCGACGCCCGCGGCGACGAACACGTCGCCTTCGCCGGCGCGAATTGCGTGGGCGGCCATGCGGATCGTCTGCAGCGACGACGAGCAGTAGCGATTGACGGTCACGCCCGGCACCTGGTCGAGTCCGGCGAGGATCGCGGCCACGCGCGCGACGTTGAAGCCCGACTCACCCGCGGGCTGGCCACAGCCGACGATGAGGTCTTCGACCTCGGCCGGGTCGAGCTGGGGCACCTTGTTCAGAACCTCGCGCACCACGAAGGCGGTGAGGTCATCGGGGCGCAGGTCGATCAGGGATCCCTTGAAGGCGCGCCCGATGGGAGTGCGTCCGGTGGCGACGATGACGGCTTCGGGCATGGTTCCTCCTGGTGGTTACCGCTAGGTAAGCGCCGAGCCTAGCGGGCCACTAGTGCGAGGGAAGTGGTCCCGCGTCCCCGAACCCCTGGCGCACGCCCTGGCCGGCGCGACGGGCCAACTGCTCGGGTTCGAACAGCATCCAGTAGGCGTTGCGCGCGTGACTGCGCGAGCGGTTCTCAAAGACGCTGGCCAGCACCGCCGGGTCATCGGACTCGTCTTCGTGCACGAAGACCTCGAGTATCGGCGTGGACGTGAGCAGCTGGGCCTGCATGATGCCCAGGGACGCCTCGTGGGCGCACTGCTTGTCGATGGGGGCGCTGCCGGGCATACCGAGGGCCACCACGATGTCGCAGTGCTCACGCTCGATGAGATTCTTCGCGGCGACCGCCAGGTCCTTAAAGCCCGGGACCGTCGCGCTGATCACCTGGAACGTCTCGTTGTACCCGGGGCACTCGGAGAGTTCCGCGCGCGCGGCGCCGCCCATGTCGTAGCGAGCGAACATCGTGTCCACGACACCGATGCGCGCAAGTGACTCCATCTTCGACTTCTTCTTGTGTCCCACGCGACTCCTCTCAACGCCAGTGTAGGAAGCACTGACGCTCCTGGCGAAACCCCTCGAGTGGCCCCGCCTCGGAACGCCTCACCGTCTCCTGGCCGGGTCCCGCTCGTCGGGCCCGTGGAGACCGCGTGACGTTCGCCGGAGATGGTCGCGCGGGCGCGAGGTCGAGTCGTAGACGGGCCCCGGCGCTTCGCGTTCGTCGTTGAAATGAATCCTCACTGCGGGGCGAGGCCCGCGACGGCCTGCGCGAGGTCGACGCCGAGGGGAATGACGGCGAGCGTCGGCACGTCGACCCCGGCGGCGACGTAGCGCTCCACGTGCTCGCGGCACGCCTCGTAGGAGCCGTGAATGATGAGGTCGTCCACCACGTTGTCCGGAATGGCGGCGTTGGCGCCCTTTCGGTCTCCCTGGGCCCAGGCCTCCCACATCGGGGCGAAGACCTCGTCGCGCCCGAGCCAGCGGTGAAACTCGGCGTACGCCGCGACCGTCAAGTACGACGAGATCATCCGGCGCCCGAGTGCGCGCGCTGCGTCGGCGTCGGCGGTGGGAATGACGAAGAGTCGCGCCGCGATGAGCTTGTTCTCGCCTACCTCGCGTCGGCACTGGGCCACGTCATCGGCGCCGAGCCAGTTGAGGATGGCGCCGTCGGCCTCGGCGCCGGCGAGTCGCAGCATCCCCGGGCGAAGGGCACCGAGGAGAATGGGTGGCACGCTCGCCACCGGACGCGAGAGCTTGAAGCCGTGGACCTCGAAGGTGTCAAAGACGTCGTCGATCTTCTCGCCCGCCAGCGCGCGGTTGAGAAAGCGCAGTACGTCGCGCGTGCGCTGGTAGGGACGTTCGTAGGTGATGCCGTTCCAGCGTTCGACGACCGGCGCGCTTGAGGCGCCCAGGCCCATGGTGAAGCGACCGGGGGCGGTCTCGGCCAGAGCCGCGACCGTCATCGCGAGCAGTCCCGGACCTCGCGTGAAGGCGGGAGCGACCGCCACGCCGACGTTGAGGCGCGACTCCCAGGCCGCGGCGAGGGCCAGGGGAGTGAAGCCGTCGGCGCCGTCGACCTCGGCCGACCAGACGTCGCTGTAACCCAGATCCGCGAGTCGGGTGAACCACTCGCGGTGCGCGGCGAGAGTCACGCCGTCAAAGGGGATAGTGATGCCGTAGCGCATGAGTCAGTGTTACCAGAAACTCCTAGCGCAGGTAGTCCCCGCCGTGGGGCGCCGGCACGGGAATGCCGCGCTGGGTCAGATCGTGGGTCCAGCGCTCAATCAGCGTCTCGAGAACGGCCACGCGCGCGTAGTGTTTGTTCTCCGCGGCAATGAGGTCCCAGTGAGCGTGGGGGTGATCAGTCCAATTGATCACGTCGCCCAGCGCCTCGAGGTACGCGGGGCGTCGTTCGCGGTTGTGCCAGTCGTCCGCGGTGAGCTTCCACTGCTTTAGCGGATCTTTCGCTCGGCTCTCGAAGCGAGCGAGCTGCTCCTTTTCTGAGATGTGCAACCAGAACTTGACAATGGTGACGCCGTCGTTGACGAGCGAGCGTTCGAACTCGACGATCTCGGTGGCCGAGAGTCGGGCGCTCTTATGCGAGACGTCGCCGTCGACGCGCTCAACGAGGAGCCGCCCGTACCAGGAGCGATCAAAGACCGTCATTTGGCCCTCACCGGGAATGGACGGCTGGAAGCGCCAGAGGAAGTGGTGGCGAGCCTCCTCGGGGGTGGGCACGCCAATGGGGCGAACCAACACGTGACGTGGGTCGAGGCTCTGGGTCAGACGACGGATGGCTCCGCCCTTGCCCGCGGCGTCAAAGCCCTCGAATAGCACGAGCAGCCCGGGTCCGCGGGGATTCTCGAGTAGTCCCGCCGTGGTGAGGCGCAGTTGGGTGAGCCGGCGCTGGGCGAGGCCGACGCGTCGCTCGGACTCCTCGTGGGAGAGGCTGCGGGTGAGGTCGACTGCGTCGATGCGGCTCGCCATGACACCTTTCGCGTCGTGTCGGATGCGACGCCACCGTAGCATTCGTCGCGACGTCTCGTCCCTAGACTGACTCGGTGGCACGCGTACGCAGATTGGCTCTGGTGCTGTCACTCGTCGCGGGCGTGCTCGCAATGCCCGCCGGCGCGTCGAGAACGCGCACGCTGGCGGCGCCCGCGCCCATCTGTGTGGGCGCCACGTGCACGCACTGGGTGCGAAGTGACGCGTGGTCGGCGACCCCCTCGGTCTACCTCGCGCGCTTTCGACCCTTCGCCACTCAGCCCGCGATCGTCGCCTACGCGAGCTGGATGCGAAGCGCCACCACCCAGGTCGCCCTCTATCCCGGCTACAAGGGCCCCGGTGACACGGCGCTGGCGCGTGGTCCGGAGATGGTGCCCACGCAGGCCCGCGCTCGCCTGCTCGCCACCTTCAACTCCGGCTTCTACGAGGCGGACCACGCCGGGGGCTTCTACGTGAATCACACGCTGTACTTTCCAATGGTGCGCGGCGCCGCCACCCTCGTGCGTTACGCGAACGGCACGGTGGACGTCATGACGTGGGGCGCGGGCGCGCGACCCGGGCCCAACGTGCTCATGGCGAGACAGAACCTCACCCTGCTCGTCGCAAACTCTCGTCCCACGCCGCTGGCGGCCAACAACGCGGCGTGGGGGTTGACGCTTCACGGCGTGGCGGCGGTGTGGCGCACCGCGCTGGGCGTGGACGCGGCGGGTAACTTGATCTACGCGGCCGCCCCGGCTCAGACCTCGTGGAGTCTCGCGCGCGTCATGGTCGAACTCGGCTGCGTGCGCGCGATGGAACTCGACATCAATCCCGAGTGGCCGATCTTTGTGACCTACGGCGCGCCGGGAGCGGTCTCGCCCACGCTCGACGTCCCCAATCCCAACCAGATTCCGGGACGATTCCTCTACCCGAGTACGAAGGACTTCTTCGCGCTCTACAGCGCCACCTCGCCGGGGGCCGCCCAGCCGTGGTAGGTCGCCACGCGAGCGCCCGGCGCCGCTGGTGGCCCGGGGCGCTCGTGGGCGCCGGGGCGGCTCTCCTTGGCGCGTTCTTCCTTCACTCGAGCCCCGCACGCTCGGTGAGCGCGACGACGAGCGTGGCGACGACGAGCGTGGCCCCCACCACGACGACGATCCCCAACGTGACGATCTCCGCTGTAGGTGACACCGAACTCGGCAACACTCCCCAGTTGCCCAGCGACCCGGCCACGTACTTTGATCCGGTACGCGCGGCGCTGGCCGCGCCCATCGTCTTTGGCAACCTCGAGGGAACGATGACCCAGGCGACGACGTCGAAGTGTTCGGCGCACTCGAGCGAGTGCTACGCGTTCAAGGTGCCGACGAGCTACGCGCGCATCTACCGCGACGCGGGTTTCACGGTCCTCAACAGCGCGAACAACCACGCGTGGGACTTTGGGGCCGCGGGCGTCGCCTCCACGTCGAGCGCGCTCGCGAGCGCGGGAATCACCCAGGCCGGGTTGCCCGGACAGATCGGCCTCGTGCGCGACGCCAGCGTGCGCGTCGCCTTCGTCGACTTTGCGCCGTACTACAACACGAACAACTTTCTCGAGCCCCGCGCGATGGCGGCACTCATCGCTCGCGCGCGCCGCGAGGCCAACGTCGTGGTGGTCTACCTGCACGCCGGCGCCGAGGGCCCGAGCGCCGATCACGTCACGCGCGCCAGCGAGACCTTCTACGGCGAGAATCGCGGCAACCCCTACGCCGTCGCCCACGCGGCGATTGACGACGGGGCCGACCTGGTGATCGGCAGCGGACCGCACGTGCTGCGCGGTCTCGAGTTCTACCGAGGGCACCTCATTGCCTACAGCTTGGGCGACTTCGCCAACTACGAGGACTTCGCCACGGTGGGCGACCTCGCGATGTCGGCGATACTTCACGTGACCATCTCCGCTCACGGCGCCTTCGTCTCCGCCCACCTCACCTCGCTGCTACTCGCGCCCGACGGACAGGCGCGCGTTGACCCCGCGGGGGCGGCGGCGCGCTTCGTCGCCACGCTCAGTCGTGAAGACTTTGGGGCGAGCGCACCCTCAATCACGCCAGACGGCCAGATTGTGCCCTCAGCAGCCCCCACCGGGGCCGGCTGATCCCGCTCCCAGACGAGGCGCGTCGAGAGTCCCGACGTTGACGGGGCGCGGATTCGGCCCGAGGTGCACGACGAAGTACGTGCCGCGCCAGGAAATGAGCGAGAAGACGCCAACCGAAACGACTCGATGGCCGCGCGCCACCACCAAGCGCACGCCGGGCAGATGCCAGTAGCCGACGCTATTTTCACAGGCGCCGGGCGCAATCCACGCCGCGAGCGCGGGATTCACCTCGACGCGCAGGAGCCGGCCCCCCTGGGCCCATCGATGGTAGGTGGCGAGGTCGAGGTCGTAGAGGGCGACGAGGCGGTAGCGATAGTCCGACGCCGGATCGGGGATCGCTCGACCCTTAACGGTGAGGTAGGCCCCGCGAGGGAAGAAGACCCGCTGGGCCAGTGAGGAGTTGTCCGCGAGAATCGCGCGCCAGAGCGTCGACATCTGGGCAACGAGCGGGGCTCGTGTTGAGGGGCGCGTGGACTGGGCGAGAGAGGTGGCCCCGCCGGGCGCGCTCGCGACTAGGACGAGGACGAGTCCGGCGGCGCCGCCGCGGACTGCGGCGAGGACACGGCGCCGACGCGACGTCGTCGAGAGAGAATCCACGTGGTGATACTAAAGACCACCGCGAGCACCGACGCCACGAGCGCGAGGGTCTCGTGAGGTGGGCGGAAGAAGTAGCGAACCTTGGACGTGCCCGCGGGAACCTGAATTGACTGGAAGACGCCGTCGACGGTGCTGATGGGCGCGGTGTGGCCGTTGACGGTCGCGGACCAACCCGGCATCATCAACTCGGTGCGCACGAGGGTGGTCGGCCCCTTAGGACAGAGCACGCTCGTGTCGTCCACGGAGACCACCGAGACAATGCACGAGGAGTTCGAGGCGGAGACGAAGGACCGCGGCGACGGCATTTGGTAGATCACTGCGAGGTTGTCGCGAAAGACCTCGGTCACCCCGAGCTTCGTGAGGGCGGGGTCGATCGGCACTTGGTGGGCGAAGAGCAGGTACTTCACCGACGCGCTCTCGAAGGCGGCGAAGTGCGCGACGAGGTTCTTCTCTTGGAAAATGATGCCGGCCATGCCGCCGTGGATCGTGAACTGATTCGATGGCGTGAGGCTGGGGTAGAGGACGTTCGCCAGGTAGTCCGCGTAGGCGTGGGGGAACGGCAGGTCGACCTGGCTGATCTCGTAGAGGCCGTACTGGCTGCCCCAGTTGGGATAGAGCACGCCGAAGTCGAGGAAGCGCTCGTGACCCTGGTGGGCCTTGAGAAAGGCGATGGGCGCCTCGTCGAGGGTGATCTGCTTGGGGGCCTCGGCGGTGGGGGTGAAGAAGTACAGCAGTGACTCGCCGACGACGACGAGGACGATCAGCCAGGGCGTGAGACGCCAGTGGGCGATCAGGGTCACGAGGGAGAGAAGGAGCAAGAGGCCCAGCGCGATGAAGGGAATCGCGTGCAGCCCCAGGAGAATCGTGCGCGACTTGCCGGCCACCACGACGCCGTTGTTGTACTTCGAGCTCGTGTGCACCGCGAGGAGGATGAGGCCGAGCACCACCGCGATCGCCACGGGGAACACGCGTCGAGCGAGTTTGCTCGTGGCTAGATCCGCGAGGCCCAACGCGGCGAGGACGATGAGGGCGAGTTCGAGGCTCGGAAAGATGTAGCGCGACACCGCAATCGTTGTCATCTGGGGCAACAGGTTCCACACGCGGCGCACGTTCCAGAAGTTGTCGAGCAACATCATGCCCAGCGCCACCCACGCCCCCAAGTAGAGGCGCAGCGGTCGAAGGCGTGAACCGACGACACCGACCAGGGCGAGCACGGCGACGCTCGCCGTGAAGTAGCCGCCGATGCCGCCCCAGGCATTGCCCACGTTCTGATTCGAAAAGAGGGTGGAGAAGAAGTAGGGGTTGAGCAGCATCGGGTACGCGGTGCCCGAGATGTGGCCGATGCCATCCACGCCGGCGACGTGGCCGCCGACCGTGGCCTGCTTTAGGTAGTCGTAGAAGGGCACGAGGATCGGTAGGGCGAAGAGCCCACCGACGACACCACCGATGGCCAGTCGCGCGAGGGCGACGAGTCGGCGCGCGCGCTCGAGAGAGAAGAGCCGCACGATCGCCCAGCCCGCGGCGAGGAGTCCGTCGAGATAGGCAGTTTCGGGAAAGCCCGCGTAGAGCGAGAGAGCCAGTCCAATGGCCAGCACGTACCAGCCATGGGGACGTCGCTCGCGCACCGCGTCATAGATCACCTCGACGCCCAGGATCACGAGTGGGGCGAACGCGACGGGATTGAGAGCGGAGTTGCCGATCCAGGCGAACGTGCCGTTGAGGGCGAAGAGGGCGCCGGCGAAGGTGGCCGCCAGCGAGCGCACGCCGAGGCGGCGCAGTAGGAAGTAGGTCGAGATTCCGGCGATTATTTCGAGGGTCATGTGGAACCAGAGCAGACCCGCCGGGAACGCGAAGAGCAGGGTCAGGGGAAAGAGCGCGGCGCTCTGCATCTCACCGGCGAGCGGAGTGCCCAGGCCCTCGAAGTAGTTCCACATCGGCAGATGCCCGTGCAGGAGGTCGTAGGCGGCGAGGTGTCCCAGGGGCTGGGTGATGAAGCCGACGTTGGGATCGATCATGGGGCGTCCGCAGGCAACGTGACAGAGCTGGTGGGAGATGCCCGCGGTCCAGGAGATGGGGTCGCTGTTGGTGAAGCCCGCGACGTACATCACGTTGCCCACGAGGAC
>JAJYAC010000052.1 GCA_021779735.1 Actinomycetes bacterium | reverse complement strand
GACCGCAAACTCCTCGCCGCTCTCACCGAAGAGATCCGCGGTGCCCTGGAAACAGCGCTGCGCGAGGGCGAGCACGACGACGCGGCCTTGAACAAGGTGGCCCAGCGTGCGGCCGGTCGCATGCTGGGGCAACGTTTTCGGCGTCAGCCGGTGGTGCTGGCCGCGGTCGCGGTCATCTAACTAGAGGTCGTTGCCCGCGTAGGAGAGGTTAAAGCTCTTGTTGACGAGGGGAAAGTCGGGCACGATCGTGTTGGCTAGTGCGACCGAGAGCGCCGGCCAGGTCACGAACGAGGGGTCGACGACCTTGGCCCGCGTGAGCGCGCCCTCGGCGTTGACTTCGACGCGATGGACGATCGTGCCTCGCCAGCCCTCGACGATGCCGGTACCCGAACGCGCGTAGGTGTTCGCACTCGGGGAGACGACATCGGGTGTCGAGGCGCCGAGCAGCTCGCGCACCATCGCGAGAGACACCGCGACTTCGCGCACGCGCACGTCAAAGCGCGCCATGACGTCGCCCGTCGTCTCGAGGCGGGGGACGTAACTCGCGCACGTCACGAGGGGGTGGGCGACGCGCGCGTCGTTCTCGACGCCCGAGGCGCGCGCCGCGACGCCGAGCACGCCGATGTCGCACGCGGACTCGTGCGCGAGCACACCGGTGCCGCGAAAGCGATCCATGACGATGCCGTTGGCGCGAGCGAGCGCGACAATCTCACCAAAGCGCGACGCCACGTCGTCAAGCTCCTCGACCCGGGGTGCCTCGCGCAGTTCGCAGGTCCCCAGGCCAATGGTCCCGCGCAAGAGTCGGTGGCCGGTCACGCGTTCGTTGAGGCGCAGCAGGCTCTCGCGCAGGGTGAGGGCCCTCGCCTGGGCCAGGGAGAACGCGGCGTCGTTGCACAGCGCCCCCACGTCGGCCACGTGGTTGTAGAGCCGCTCGAGCTCGAGCAAGAGAGCGCGCGCTCGCGTCGCGTCGGCGTCGACGCTGACGCCGAGCGCCTCTTCGAGGGCTAGGGCCTGGGCGAGGGAGTGTCCGACCGCGCTGTCGCCAGAAATGCGCTCGGCGAGGGCGAGGGCCCCGGCGCTCGTGCGACCCTCGAAGAGCTTCTCGACGCCCTTGTGGGTGAACCAGAGACGCGCCTTCATCTTGATGATGGTCTCGCCCACGACCCAGAAGCGGAAGTGCCCGGGTTCGATGATGCCGGCGTGAATCGGTCCCACCGGGATCTCGTAGACGCCTTCGCCCTCGACGGGGGCGAAGGGGAAGGCGTCGGCGTCGCGCAGCCAGGGGCCCCGCTCGCGCGCGTCGTGGCGCAGCGGGTGCCAGTCGCGGGGCCAGTGCTGGTGAGTGACGAGAGGTCGAGGCTGGGGGTGGCCCTGGGCGACGACGCCAAAGAGGTCGGCCATCTCGCGCTCGAAGCGCCCCGCGGGAAAGGAGAGACCCGCGAGCGAGGGGACGATCGGCGCGTCGCGCGAGAGGCGCACGTGAATCTCCACGCGCTGATCCGGTGGACCGTCGACGAAGAGGTACACCACACGCAACGCGTCGGCGTCGTCGTGGGCGGCGACGAGCGCGAGGCGATATCCCGCCTCGAGCAACGCACCCGCCCCCGCGAGCAGGTCGCTCGTCGCGAGTTCGACCACGGCGCGCGCGGGGCGAGCGGCGAGGACGGCGTCGATTCTCACTGGGCCGCCACCGTCGCGCCGGCGTGAATCAGTAGCGACAGCGGCCAGGCCACGACACCCACGAGGGCGAGCACGCCCAGGGCGGCCCCCAGGGGCGCGCGCACCAGGCGCGGGCTCGTCGCGCGGCCCGTGCCGGGGCCGAGGAGCATCGTGGCGGCGGGGGCGGACATGCCCACCATCACGAGCGCGAGGGCGGCCAGAGCGAGGCCCGCGACCCACGTGAGGCCGGCCGCACTCAGGGAGCGCACGAGGCCGAGCTCGCTCGCAAAGACGCTAAAGGGGGGCAGCCCGAGCAGGGCCGCGAGGCCCAGGGCGAAGAGCCCCCCGAGTGCCGGGCGGCGCGCGAGCAGTCCGCGAACCTGGGCTATCTCGCTGGTGCCCTCGAGCTCGAGGATCTCCCCGGCGCCGAGGAAGAGGACGCCCTTGGCCAGTCCGTGGCCGATCATGTGCAAGAGCACCGCGGCGAAGGCCAGGGGCGTGCCGGCGGCCGCGCCCAGGCAGAGAAGCCCCATGTGCTCCATCGAGGAGTAGGCGAGCATGCGTTTGTAGTCGCGTTGGGCGAGCAGCATCGACACCGCGACGACGAGCGTGGCCAATCCCGAGATCAGCAGCGTCGTGCGCACGAAGTCGCTTCCCAAAGCGCTCACCGCGATGGAGCGACAACGCACGATCGCGTAGAAGGCCACGGCGAGCAACACCCCCGACATCAGCGCCGAGACGGGTGCGGGAGCCTGGCTGTGCGCGTCAGGCAGCCAGCTGTGCAGGGGCGCGAGACCGACCTTGGTGCCATATCCCAGCACGATCAGAGAGAACGCGAGGCGCACGACCGCGTGGTTCATCTGGGGCGCCTCGCGCACGAGCGTGGCCCAGTCGAGGCTGGCCGGGCCCCCGGTGTGACTCGAGGCCACGTAGAGCAAGATGGTGCCGAGGAAGGCGAGGGCGATGCCGACCGAGCAGATGATGATGTACTTCCACGAGGCCTCGATCGCGCCGCGCGTGCGCCGGTGTCCGACGAGGAACGTCGTCACGATGGTCGTGGCCTCGACGGCGACCCACATGATCGCGATGTTGCGCGCGAGCACGGTCAAGAGCATCGCCGCGATGAAGCCCTGGACGAGCGCCGCGTAGAGCGACGCCTGGCGCGTCGAGCACTGCGCACGCGCGAGTTGGAGATCGAGGTAGCGCACGCCGCCGATGGCGGCGAGCAGGCCGACCGCGCCGATGACGAGGAGCATCAGCGCGCTGAGCGGATCAACCGCGAGCGAGCCGTGGAGAGCGCGCGCCGGCGAGTGCAGGGCGTCGTGGGCGAGCACGAGCGCCACGGCGAGCACGCCGAGCAGGCTGGCCACGCCGAGCAGCGGCACCCACCGTCGCCAGGGCACCAGGGCCGAGACGAGACCCGTGACTAGCGGCGTGGCGAGGAGAGCGTAGATCATCAGTCGTGCAGGTCCCGCAACTGGTCCAGGTCTTGGATGTTGAACTGGCGGTGCAGGTGTCCCGCGAGGACCCGCAACACGGCGACCGCCAGAAGGACGTCGAGACTGACGCCGAGCTCGACCACGAGGGGCACCCCCGACGTGGCGAGGAACGCGGTGAGGGCGATGCCGTTGTCGATGGTGAGTAGTCCCACGATCTGAGAGACCGCGCGGCGCCGCACGACCATGGCGAAGAAGCCAATCAGAGTGGTCGCGACGCCAAAGGGGATCAGGCGCGCCGCGGGCGTGGCGATGAGGGCCACGAGTCCGCGCGTCGCCCCGAAGGCGAGGAGGGTGAGCAGCCCCGCTCCCACCAGCGAGGCAGGGATGTTGATGAGTGGCGACCCCTCGCGACCGGGGTGATCTCGCGCGACGACTCGCGATATCAGTCGCGGGATCGCCGCTCCCTTGATGAGAAGCACGAGCACGCCCACGAACACGAGGACGGGGTCGCGTCGGTGCGCGCCGAGCACCATCGCCACCACGCCCAGTCCCACACCCTGGAGCGAGAGGGCCCGCAGCGACGCCACGAGGGACTGGCGCCACAGCGTGAGGGCCGCCGTCACGATCACGACCACGACGGCCAAGTCGAGCGGGGTGACGTAGGAGACTTTCATCGCAGCGCCACCGCGCTGATGACACTGAGGACGCCGAGCAGGAACGCGCCCGCGAGGAGCTCGGGCACGCGAAAGAGGCGCAACTTGGCCGTCGTGACCTCGAAGAGCGACACGCCGATCGCCACCACCGCGACCTTGAGAGTGAGAGCGAGGAGGCCGACGCCCAGGCTCAGCGCACCGACCGAGGTGGCGATGCCCCACGGCAGGGCGAGATTCGAAAAGAGTCCCACCAGCAACACGAGGCGCATGGACTCACCCCACGTGATGAGCGCGAGGTCGGGCCCGGCGTACTCGAGGATCATCGCCTCGTGGATCATCGTGAGTTCGAGGTGCGTCGCCGGGTTATCGACGGGCAGGCGTCCGGTCTCAGCGAGGACGGCTATGAAGAACGAGACCAGGGCGAGGATGCGCGCGGGTCCGGCGAGCGTGCTCGTGGCCACACCGGCGTCGACCAATCGCGCGAGGTTCGACGTGCCCGCGCCGAGGGACATGGCGAGGATGGCCACGAGTAGGGCGGGCTCGGTCATCGCCCCGACCATGGCGGCGCGACTCGACCCCATCCCCGCGAAGGCCGTGCCGGTGTCGAGGGCGCTCAGCAAAAGCGCCACCGATCCGAGGAGCAAGACGAACAGCACTGCCACCACGTCGACGCGTGAGGACATCAGAACGTGCAGGGACGCGAGTGGCGACAGGGCGCCGAGCACCAGGGCGCTCGCGACGAGTACGAGCGGAGCGGCCGAAAAGATCCACGTCGCGTCGGTGGGGCGGGTTCGTTGGCGCGCGGCCAGTTTGCGAAGATCACGCAGTGGCTGGGTCACGCGGGCCCCGTCTCGACCTTCGATAACGCTGCGCACCTTGCGCATCAGCCCCAGGGCCAGAGGGCCCGCCAGGACGAGCCAGATGAGTTGGGCGAGGCTCGCGATCCCACTCCAGAGCAGTGTCGATTTCACTTGAGGATCACCAAGATGACGACGAGCGCGGCCAGACCGTAGGCCAGGTAGCGGTGCACGCTGCCGTTGGCGAGGACGCGCACGCGCCGGGCCCACGCGCGCAAGAGCGCGAGCGCGGGGCGATAGAGGAAACGTTCGATGACGTCCTCGTTGGACGCGCGGTAGCGAATGCGCTCGAGGTAGTAACGCGACTCCACGACGTGGCTGACGTCGAGGTCGCGATCGGGGCGAAGGACGTCGTCGAACACCCGCAGGATCGGCTCGCCGTAGGAGGTCGCGGTGTACTGCATCTGGGGACTTTGGTGGTGTCGGCCCGACCCCCAGGCCTCGAGCGTCGCGACGTTCGCGAAGCCGTGGCGGCGTTGGACGAGGGTGCGCCACCCCGCGACGAGGGCCAGCGCGCCGAGGAGGGCGCCGCTGAGAAAGAGTGGCGTCAGTGCACCACTGAGTGACGACAGGCGAAGAGTCGCCCACCCGCTGATCGAGGGGGATGCCACGCCCGCCAGGCCCCGCGCGACGACGCCGACGAGCAGGTAGGGCACCACGCCCGTCGCCACGCAGGCGAGGGCGAGCGCGCCCTGGGCGACGCGCATGGAGAAGGTGGCCTCGTGGGCGCCGAGCGCGCGCTCGGTGCGACCTCGCCCGAGAAAGGTGATACCGAAGGCCTTGACGAAGGCAATGATGGTTAGCCCGCCGGTAAGGGCCATCGCCGCAACCGCGAGGGTGCCCGCGACGACGGAAGCAACGTCGTGAGAGGCCAGGGAGTGCAGCAAGCTCTGAAAGAGCAGCCACTCGCCGGTGAATCCGTTGAGTGGCGGGATGGCCGACACCGCGAGTGCGCCGACCAAAAACGTGACGCTCGTCAGTGGCATCAGTCGCGAGAGCCCCCCGAGTTCGTCCATGTTGCGAGAGCCGGTGGCCGCGTGCACGGCGCCCGCGCCGAGAAAGAGCGTCGACTTGAAGAGCGAGTGGTTCACGAGCAGCACCATGGCGGTGGCCAGCGCGAGAGAGGCCACGCGCGGGTGCTGCGTGGAGAGTGAGAGACCCGACGCGCCGAGTGCGAGCAGAACGAGGCCCATGTTGTCAGACGTGGAGTAGGCGAGCAGGCGCTTAAGGTCGCGGCTCGTCGCCGCGTAGAGGGCTCCGACCGCGGCGGTGGTACCACCGAGCAGGCTCACCACCAGCCACCACCACTGGGGACCCTGCGGCAAGAGGGTGCGCCCGACGAGGATGATCCCGTAGACGCCCAGATTCACCATCGCGCCCGACATCAAGGCCGACACGGGTCCGGGGGCCTCGGCGTGGGCCTTGGGCAGCCACACGTGCAGGGGCACCACGCCGGCCTTGGAGGCGAATCCCGCCAGGGCGAACAGGAAGAAGGTCGACGCCACCGCGCCGGAGAGGTGCGTCGACGCCGTCGCGATCGCGCTAAAGCGCGTGGAGTGGGCGTGAGCGGCGAGGCCCACGAGCGCGAGCGTGATCGCCCCGGCCCCGCCCTGGGTCATCACCGCGTACCAGCGCGCGGCACTGATCGACTCGGGTCGGCGCGCGTGGTCGTGGGCGACGAGGATCAGTGACGACAGCGCCATCAGTTCCCAGGCGAAGAGGAACGTGGTGACGTTGCCCGCCATGGGCACGACGAGCAAGCTGAGGGTAAAGAGTGCGAAGGACGCACTCGCGCTTCGCCCAGCCATCGCGTGCCGTGCGTAGCCCGTCCAGTAGACGCTCGAGGCGATCGCGACGACGGCGCTGACGAGCACGAAGAGGGCGCCGAGGGGCGTGAGGCGCACGTCGAGTCCCCCGAGGGGCAAGACGTTCGTCTGGCTCCAGGCGAAGTTTGTGCCTGTGGCGAGCACTCGCACGGCGAGGGTGGCCGCCCCCGCGCTTGAGACGACGAGGGCCAGAGCACTGAGCGGCACGCGCGCGCGCGAGCTCAGAGCGCCCCACGCGATCGCCGCGAGGCCGGCGACGACGGTGAGGGCCAGCAGTCTGGTCACTGCCCGGTGAAGGATCGCAGGACGCGGACGATGTCCGTCGGGTGCGGTGGGCACCCGGGTACGTGGGCGTCGACGGCGAGTACGTCGTCGACCGATCCCGCGACGCCGTAGGCGCCTCGGAACTCGCCGCAGTCGTGGGCGCAGTCTCCGAGGGAGATCACGAGGCGAGGCTCACCCATCGCGTCGTAGGTCTTGCGGAGGGGTTCGTGGAGGTTGTGCGTGACGGGGCCCGAGACGATGATTGCGTCGGCGTGGCGCGGTGAGGCCACCAATCTCGCGCCGAATCGTTCGACGTCGTAGACGGGCGAGAAGCACGAGGTCAGCTCCAGTTCACAGCCGTTGCACGAGCCCGCGTCAACGTGTCGAACCTGCAGCGATCCGTGTAGGCGCGCCGCCGAGGGGTGCAGCGTCGTCGGCGCGGCGAGGATTTCGGCGTCGCGCGAGCGTCGCGTGAGCGCTCGTACCGCAATCCGAAAGGTCATCGTGTCGTCCTCTGCGCAGGCGAGTACCTCAAAATGCCGTCGCGTCAGCGAAACTGTATCACCGGCCCTTTCGCGTTACGGCGCTCGTGCGCGGTCGTCGCGAGGTCAGTCGTCGGTCTTGACGGGCTCGCCGTGGGCGGCGTTCGAGCGTCCCGCTCGCCAGAAGGCCTTTGACGAGACGTCCTCGGCGCGCAGACCGCGCTCGGCGAGTGCGCGGGCGGCGGCACGCATGACCGCGAACTCTCCGAAGAGATACGCGTGTCCAACTCCCTCGGGCAGCGAGAGCGCGGCGAGGCCGCTCAAGAGTCCCGCGGGGTCGTTCGCCGCGCGTGTCCCGCGGTCGACGAACACGCCCGTGACGCCCACGCCCTCAGGCAGGGCCGTCGTGAGGGCGTCGTCGTCGTGGGCGAGGTCGATGACGAAGAGGACCTGGGAGGGCGCCTCCACGGACTCGGCCATGCGATAGAAGGCGCCGAGGGAGCTGACGTCACCGACAAAGAGGTGCCAAGACGCCTCTCGCGCGAGAGTGATCTTGCCGCGCGGACCAATCACGTCCACGAGGTCGCCCGGGGCCGCGGCGCGGGCCCACTGGGCGCCGTCGCCGTCGTGGCCGGTCGTCACCCACAGGACGAACTCGTCGCGCTCGGAGGAGACGGCGCGCACGCTGTAGCGCCGACGCACCACGTGCTCGTTCGATCCTCCGACGAGGACCATCACATCGTTGCCGGGTTGGCCGGATAGCGTCAGTGCGCCCCCGCGTAGGGTCACCTCACTGAGCGACGTACTGAGCGCCCTCACGCTCATCACCTCGCACACGTGGGCGCTCGCGCCCAGGCGCGCCGCTAGCTCGAGCGAATGTTCCCTAGGGGATCGGACCATCGTCAGAGCCTAGTTAGTGGCACCTGGCGGGGGAACTTCAAAAGTAAGTTGGATGGTTGTGGCGAGTGGGCGACATCAGAAGAAGCCGGTAAGTCGCTCGCGCACGGCCAAATCCGCGCCGGCGCCCTCGCTGTGGCGACGTCACGAGCGCGACGTGTGGATCGTCTTGCTCGTCGTTGGCGGGCTCTTCGTCGCGCTGTCGGAGGCCCACGCGTTGGGCCCCGTCGGGCGCACGCTCTCGCGCGTTCTCTCAACCCTGCTCGGCGTGGGCCGCTTCGCTCTGCCGGTCATCGTCATTGGTATGGGCGTCGCCCTGGGCTGGGGGCGCATCGACGTTGACCGGCGCCGTCTCGTCTGGGGCCTCAGTCTGGGACTACTCGGGCTGTGCGGGCTGGGATATCTCGCCGGAGGGCACCCCGGACTTCACGCCTCGAGCGGGCGACTTGCGCACGGTGGTGGATGGATTGGCGCGCTCGTCGGCGGCGGACTCTGGCACGCCCTCGGACTCGTCGGTGCCCTCATCGTGCTGGTCGCGCTCTTGCTCATCGCCACGATCGTGCTGACGGGGGTGGGTCTAAAGTCGCTCGTTGCCGCGGGCGCGGGCCTCGCCCGGCTGCTCGGGCGCAAGGTGTCCTCGACGTGGCGCGACCGAGACGAT
>JAJYAC010000013.1 GCA_021779735.1 Actinomycetes bacterium | reverse complement strand
CCGTCACCATGATGATGGGCGCACTCGAGGCCTCGCGCAGATTGCGAAAGAGTTCGGTCCCGTCGCGATCCGGTAGTCCCAGATCGAGCAGGATGAAGTCCGCGGGAAGGGCCTTTAACGCGTCGGCCGCGCTCGCGGCTCGAGCCGGTGAGAATCCCTCCCTGGTCAGTCCCGCGACAAGGGCTGAGGCAATGGCCTCGTCGTCCTCAATGACCAGAATGCGCACGCCTCATTATCGTGCGTACGGCCACTCAATTCTCTACAGAGCTTGGGGCCGTCGACCAGCCTCACGACGCACGCCGCCACGTGGTCGCCCCGTCAGGAGCGCTTCAGCGGCAACGCGTTCAGGACTCACGCGATCGCCGACGCCGCCCATCGGCAGCGCACACCCAGGATGCCGACGCCACGGCGCGAGCCCGTCGGGTGACCCGTGACCTCTTGGCGAGCCCCTCGACCTGGTTAGACGCTGGGCACGAGCGGCTCGTCGACGCCGCGGGGGCCACCCACTCGAGAGCCTGCGAGGACGCGTGTCAGCTGATGAACCGCTGGCCGGCGGGCAAGTACAACGTGAGTGCCGAGCGGCTGACTGCTGCGGTCGCAAGGGTCTGTGCCGCCGGCCCGTGGCCGTGCGCGATGGGTATCGGCAACTGTGTTTCGCGTGGCTCGCCGGCAATGGAGACGTCCACGCGAGGAACTTTTCGGTGCTCGCGACCGCTGAGGGAAAGTGGCGAAGCGCCGGTTTATCACTTGCCATCGACCCTTCCCTACGGCGACCTGACGATGGCGCTATCCATTCAAGGGTCTGTCGATGGCCTGAGTCGCGCAAAGTTGCTGGAATTCGCGGGCGCGATCGGTATGACGGCGAGGACAGCGACGGCCACGCTCGATGACACGCTCGAAGCCACCGCCACGGTGACGAGCGACTTCGTAGTGGGGCAATCCCCTTTAGTCAGCAAGTGGTGTCGACGTGGACGAAGAGGCTCGAGTACCGGCGCCAACAGTTCAAGGGTTAGCAGGCTCATGACGGCGTCGATCGCGCGGCGCCTTCGCGGTCGCGCCAATGCAGAGCCGCATCGACGTCGACCGCCTCTCAGCGCGACGACTGAAAGTACGCCACAACCCTTTGGCGGAGGAGGTGGGATTTGAACCCACGGTAGGTTGCCCTACACACGATTTCCAATCGTGCCGATTCGGCCGCTCTCGCACTCCTCCAAGTACTC
This sequence comes from Actinomycetes bacterium, assembly GCA_021779735.1. GTDB lineage: Bacteria > Actinomycetota > Acidimicrobiia > Acidimicrobiales > RAAP-2 > RAAP-2. Next base: position 34,597 of record JAJYAC010000013.1, on the reverse strand, counting down.
GTACGAGCACCGGGTGGCAAGGCTACCTGAGGCGCGAGGGGACCAGCACGCTAGCCTGGTGATGCCGAGGCTCAGAGCGGTAGTCGGGTCCCGTGCGACGGTCGTTCGTGAACCGAGTCAGGGGTGGAAGCCAGCAGCTCTCAGCGGGTCGCACCGGGTGCCACGGATCGCCTGACTGCCGCTCTGGGCCTCGGCCTCTTACAGCCCGCCGTTAGCATGCGTGCATGGCTGAGAGACCCGTGCCCACCTCGCTCGAGGGAGTGACGGCCCTCTACCGACGATTTCGACCGGGTCGCTTCGCCGAGCTGCGGGGCCAAGACCACGTCGTGCGAGCCCTCCAGGGCGCGGTCGCTAGCGGGCGCGTCGTGCACGCGTACTTGTTCTCGGGTCCCCGTGGGACGGGCAAGACGACCGCGGCGCGCATTCTCGCCAAGGCGCTCAACTGCGAGCACCCTCGTGACGGCGACGCGTGCAATGAGTGCGCGAGTTGCGTGGCAATCACGAAGGGCTCCTCACTCGACGTCACCGAGCTCGATGCCGCTTCCAACAACGGCGTCGACGACGTGCGTGACATCGTCGCGGGCGCCTGGCACGGCACGCCGGGGCGCTGGAAGGTCTACATCTTTGACGAAGTTCACCAGCTTTCAAAGGCCGCTTCGGCCGCGCTGCTCAAGACCCTCGAGGAGCCACCGCCCCACGTCGTGTTCGTACTGGCAACCACTGATCCGCACAAGGTGCTGCCCACGATTCGCTCGCGCACCCAGCACCTCGAGTTTCGTCTCATCGGGGCTGACACTCTCGGGACACTGCTCAGCGACATTCGTGGCGCCGCGGAATTGTCCGCCGACGACGCAACGCTCGAGGCGGCCGTTCGTCAGGGACGAGGATCGGCGCGCGACGCACTGAGCGCCCTCGATCAGCTCCTCGCCACGGGCCCCGTCGCCGACACCCAGCCCGAGTTCGACGCGCTCTTTGGCGCCTTGACGACGAGCGACGCGCCGGGGGCTCTCAGCGCGCTCGCGATGTTGCTGTCGCAGGGCTGGGATCCCGAGCAGCTGACGGAGAGTTTCATAGCCGAATTGCGTCAGGCCTTTCTCCTGCAGGTCGCACCTGACGTCGCCCACGCGGTCGACGCTGATCGCGAGAGGCTCGCCCAGTGGGGGAGTAGCCTGGGTCTCGCGCGCACGGTGCGAGTCCTCGAAACCCTCGGCCGCACTCTTCGCGAGATGCGAGGTTCACCGGAAAAGACGGTCACCCTCGAGGTTGCTCTCGTGCGCCTGACCCGCCCGGATCTTGACGCCTCCATTGAGGCGCTGAGCGAGCGGGTCGCGCGACTCGAAAAGGGAGTCTCCACGGCGAGTGAGCCCGCGGTGGCGCCGCGACGTCCCATTGCGGGGGCGACGCCGGTGCGGCCCCTCGCGGTCACCGACGAGGTATCCGCGCCCGCGCCCGCGCCCGCGCCCGCGCCCGCCGCGCCTGCACCCATAGCTCCTGTCACCGCACCCGCCACCGCGGTACCAGCGCTCGAGGAGTTTCGCCAGCGCTTCTTCTCTCGCGTGGTGCCGCGTACCGCGCGCTCGGCACAACTCGTTCTCAAGAACGCTGACGTGCGGGACGTCGCCGAGGGTCGCGTGACGATCGCACTCGCCAGTGAGGATCTGCGCCAGAACAGCGAGATGGTCGCCGCCGGTCTTCGCGGGGCGCTAGAGCACGAGTTCAAAGTGGGATTCGCCCTCGAGTGGATCGTCGATCCGAGTCTCGCGAACGCTCCGGTTCGGCCTCCGGCTGCAGTGGCCACCGCCGGTGCGTCGCACGCGCCGGACGACGACGTCGACGCGGGCGACGCTTCCGCCATCGTGGTCGACTCGGTCGCCGAGCACCTCATCACGGAGATGTTTCCTGGCGCCCAGGAGATTTCGTGACGTACCCGCCCGCCCTTCAAGCGGTGGTAGATGAGCTGGGACGCTTCCCCGGCGTCGGCCCCAAGTCCGCGCAGCGCATTGCCTTTTGGCTCATGCGCCAGCCCGACGAGGACGTGGCTCGGCTGGCGGCGTCACTGGGCGACATGGCCGTGAAGTTGTCGTTTTGCGAACGTTGCTGCAACATCGCCGAGTCCGGTGGGCTGTGCCCGATCTGCGCGGACGATCGGCGCGACCAGAGCATCATCTGCGTCGTCGAGAATCCGCCGGACGTGGTCGCGGTCGAACGAAGCGGCGCGTTTCGCGGCACCTACCACGTGCTCCACGGCGTTCTCAACCCGCTCGAGGGGGTGACCCCCGATCGTCTGCGCATCCAAGAGCTCCTCGCGCGCCTGCACGGGAGCGTCACCGAGGTGATCCTCTGCTTTAACTCCAACGTCGAGGGCGACGCGACGGCGATGTATCTCAGTCGCCTGCTCGCCGCGCCGGGTCTCGTCGTCAGTCAGCCGGCGAGTGGCCTGCCGGTCGGTGGCGACCTCGAGTTCGCCGACGACCTGACGCTGGGCCGGGCCCTTGACGGGCGGCGCGTTCTCTCCGACTAGGCGAAGTACACCACGCCAAAGAGCCCCAGCGCCACGCTGTAGAGGGCGAAGGGCGCGAGGGTGCGCGTGGCGAACCAGCGCACCAGGAATCGCACCGAGAGGTACGCGGCGACGGCCGCGCACAGGGCCCCCATCAGCGCCTGGGTGCGTACGCCGTGGCCGAGCGGGCCGAAGAGCTCGGGCAGCTTGTAGAGCCCCGCGAGCGCGATGACCGGCGTGGCGAGGAGGAACGAGAACTGCGCCGCATCTTCGTGGCTCAGCCCACCTAAGAGCCCCGAGGCCATCGCCACCCCCGAGCGCGAGATGCCGGCGAAGAGCGCGAGGCTCTGGGACGCCCCGATGGCCAGGGCCTGGCGCACCGAGAGCGTCTCGAGTCGAACCACTTGCGCGTGGCGCCCGTGGCCGCGTCGCAGCGACTCGCCGACGAAGAGGATGACGCCGTTGAGAGTGAGAAAAATCGCCGCGGCGAGGGGCTTGGCGAAGAGCACCCGCAGCGTCGCGTCAAAGGCCACCCCGGCGAGACCCACGGGGATCGTGGCGATGACGAGCAGCAAGAGGAGGCGGTAGTTCGCGTCCATTGAGGGGTCGTTGAGACGCCACAGCGTTGACGCGCCGGCGCCACGCACGCCGCGCAGGCGTCGCACGAGCGAGCGCGCGAAGGCGAACCACGTCGAGCGGTAGTAGACGAAGAGGCCGATCGCCGTGCCCACGTGCAGGCCCACCACGAAGGCGAGGAAGAAGGAGTGACGAGCCGACTGGGCGCTCACGAGATTGTGCCAGCCAAAGAGCGCCGGCGCGAGGACGCTGTGGCCGAGGCTCGAGACGGGAAAGAGCTCCGAGACGCCCTGGAGGAGCCCGAGGAGGATGGCCTGGAGGTCGGTGATCGGCGCGGGCACCCACGCACGTTAAACCACGCTGGCGCGCGCCGCCATCTCGGTGCGAGACTGCGGCGTGCGCTACCTCACGATCGTTCGCCACGCCGAAGCCGAAGACGCCGCGGCGTCGGGGCGCGACTACGACCGCGCGCTCACCAAGCGTGGTCGCCAACAGTGCGAGCAGCTACGCGCCCTGGCGAGCGACGCGCACGCGCTGGGACGTTTCGGTCCGGTGAGCGCTCTCGTCAGTGGCGCGGCGCGCACCCGTGAGACCTTCAGGCGGGCCTTCGAGGGGACCGACTTCGTCGGCCACGTCGAGTACAGCGACCTCATCTACAACGGCCAGCGCGCGATCAGCGCCGAGGACGTCCTCATCGACCTCGCCGCGATCGATCCCGTGACGACGTCACTGATGGTCGTCGGACACAACCCCACGCTCGCCGAGCTCGTCAGCGTCCTCGCGCGCGACGTGCCCGCCCCGCTGTCGTTGGGACGTCTGCCCAAGGCGGCCGTCGTCGTACTGGCCCTCGACGAGGACCGCCCCATCGGGCTCTCGCGCTACGAGGCCGTCGCGGCCTATCGACCCCGCTAGAGCGAGCGCAGGATCGCCGCGTCGCCCTGTCCGCCCCCGCCACAGAGCGCCACGGCGGCCGTGCCACCGCCGCGGCGTCGCAGCTCGTAGAGGGCGGTGAGGGCCAGGCGGGCCCCCGACATGCCCACGGGGTGGCCGAGGGCGATGGCGCCACCGTTGACGTTGACCTTGGCCTCGTCGAGGCCGAGGTGGTCGGCCGCGGCCAGACCTACCGCGGCGAAGGCCTCGTTGATCTCGTAGAGGTCGTAGCCCGCCGGGTCGAGTCCCAGTTTGGCCGAGGCCTTGGCGATCGCGTTCGAGGGCTGGTGCAACAGGGACGTGTCGGGACCGGCGACCTCGCCGTAGCCAATGATCTCGCCCAGGGGGGCGAGGCCGAGCGCAGCCGCGCGCGACTCCGACATCACGATGAGGGCGGCGCCGCCGTCGGAGATCTGCGAGGCGTTGCCGGCGGTGATCGTGCCGTCTTTGTCAAAGGCCGGGCGCAGTCCCGCGAGGGTGGCGGCCGTCGTGTCGGCGCGCACGCCCTCGTCGGTGTCGATGATTCGTGGATCGCCCTTGCGCTGGGCGACGGAGACGGGGGCGATCTCGTCGCGGAAGCGGCCCGCGGCAATCGCCGCGGCGGCGAGCTGGTGTGAGCGGGCCGAGAACTCGTCCTGGCGCTCGCGCGTGATGGCTCCCTGGTTGTAGCGCTCGGTGGACAGGCCCATCGCGCAGTGGTCGAACGCGCACGTGAGTCCGTCGTACATCATCGAGTCAACGAGGCTGGCGTCACCAATGCGATAGCCCGCGCGAGCGCCCGGCAAGAGGTAGGGCGCGTTGGTCATCGACTCCATGCCTCCGGCGACGACGATGTCGGCCTCACCGGCGCGAATCATGAGATCGGCCAGGTGCAGCACCTGCAGCCCCGACAGGCAGACCTTGTTGATGGTGGTGGCGTGCACCGAGAGGGGAATGCCGCCCCTCTGCGCCGCCTGGCGCGCGGTGATCTGGCCCTGGCCGGCTTGAATGACCTGGCCCATCAAGACGGCGTCGACGCTCGCGGGGTCGATGCCGGTGTCCTCGAGGACGGCCCTGATGGCGACGCCTCCCAGGTCTTGGGCACTGAGGGTGGCGAAGGCGCCGGCCAACTTGCCAATCGGGGTACGCCTAGCGGCGACGATGACGCTGCGCGACATGGTGCTCCAGTCTCTTAGTCTGTGACACCGTCACGATAGACCCTGTCCCGGCCGCCTCCGGCGGGACTTCGGGCACTGTGGGTTCGCCGTGCGAGCCGCCCCGATAGTGTCTCGGCAATGAGCGAGCTTCTCGACGCCGTGCGTGCGGGCGCGTCCGCCGACGTCCTCGTCGCCACACCCCTGCCCGAGCGCGTGCGCGGGGTCGTGGTGCGCCGCGAGGACCAGAACATGTTCGACGGCCTCGCTTCGCGCGAGAAGGACCCGCGCGCCAGTTTGCACGTCCAGGAGTTCGACCTGCCCGAGATGGCCCCCGACGAAGTCCTCGTCGCGGTAATGGCCTCGTCGATCAACTTCAATACCGTCTGGACGAGCATCTTTGAACCGCTGGCGACCTTTGGCTTCCTCGATCGGCTCGGTCGCGAGTCCTACTGGGGGGCCCGTCACGCGCGCGACTACCACGTGATTGGCTCCGACGCCGCGGGCGTCATCGTGCGAGCCGGCTCCGCCGTGCGTAACTGGAAGGTCGGCGACGAGGTGACGGTGCACTGCAACCACGTCGACGACCAGGACCCGAGCGGCCACGACGACTCGATGCTCGCGTCCAACCAGCGCATCTGGGGCTTCGAGACCAACTTCGGCGGTCTCGCCGACATCGCGCTCGTCAAGGCCAACCAGCTGATGCCCAAGCCACGACACCTCACGTGGGAAGAGGCCGCGGTGAACGCGTTGACCAACTCCACGGCCTATCGCATGCTCGTCTCGCGCAACGGCGCCCCCGTCACCCAGGGCGACAAGGTTCTCATCTGGGGCGCCTCGGGCGGCATCGGGTCCTTCGCGGTCCAGCACGTTCTTAACTCCGGGGGCATCCCGATTGGCGTCGTCTCGAGCGCGGCGAAGGTTGACACCCTGCGCGAACTGGGATGTGAGTACGTGATCGATCGTCACGAGCGCGACTACCGCTTCTGGAAGGACGCGCATACTCAGGACGAGTCCGAGTGGCGTCGACTGGGCAAGGACATTCGCGCCCTCGTCGGCGAGGACCCCGACATCGTCTTCGAGCACCCCGGACGCTCGACCATGGGGGCTAGCGTCTTCGTGGCCAAGCGCGCGGGCACGATCGTCACTTGCGCGGCGACGAGCGGGTACATGGTCGAGTACGACAACCGGCACCTGTGGATGAAGCTCAAGACCATCAAGGGATCGCACTTCTCGAACTACCGTGAGGCCTGGGACGCGAATCAGACGCTGATCGACGGCAAGGTCGTGCCGCCCCTGTCGGCGGTGTTCCCCCTCGAACAGACGGGCGAGGCGACCTACGAGATGCACCACAACCGTCACGAGGGCAAGATCGGCATCTTGTGCGTCGCTGAGCGAGAAGGTCTCGGCGTCAGCGACCCCGAGACGCGCGCGCGCGTGGGCGAGAAGCGCCTCACCATCTTTCGCCGCCACGACCGCGAGATCGCGTGAGCGGCCTGCTCACCGAGATCGATCACGTGGCGATCGCCGTGCACGACCTCGCGGCGACGGTCGCCTGGTACGAAGACGTTCTGGGCGCGCGCGTCGTGCACCGTGAGGTCGTCGACTCCGACGGCGTCGAGGAGGCGTTGATCGAAGTGGCCGACTCCTTCGTGCAGTTGCTCACGCCCACCCGCGACGACTCACCGGTCGCGACGTTCCTCGCGCGTCGCGGCGAGGGCCTTCACCACGTGGGCTATCGCGTCGACGACTGCGCGCTCGCCCTCGCGGCCGTCGTCGCCGCGGGGGGTCGGGTCATCGACACGGTGCCGCGCCCGGGTTCGCGCGGCACCACCGTGGCCTTCATTCACCCCAAGACGGTCGCGGGCACGCTGATCGAGCTCGTCGAGGAGCCCTCGCCGGCACGCTAGAACGCCGAGACGTCACCGGTAGCGCGCGGCGCCGACTTGTAGCCTGTGGCCATGGAACACTCAATGGCCGACCGTGTCAGCGACCTCGCCGCGCGCAAGGAGGACGCGCGCCTCGCCGGCGGTGAGGCGGCGATCGAGCGCCACCACGCCCGCGGCAAGATGACGGCCCGCGAGCGGGTGGAGTACCTGCTCGACGAGGGCTCGTTCCACGAGCTCGACATGCTGACGCGTCACGTGGCCTCGGGGATGGGATTGGAGGACTCGCGGCCCTACACCGACGGCGTGATCACCGGCTTTGGCACGATCGACGGACGCAAGGTCTGCGTGTACTCCCAGGACTTCACCGTCTTCGGCGGCGCCCTCGGCGAGGCCCACGGCGAGAAGATCCACAAGATCATGGACCTGGCGCTCTCGAGCGGACTACCCATCATTGGCCTCAACGACGGGGCGGGGGCGCGCATCCAAGAGGGCGTGGCCGCCTTGCACGCCTACGGGGGCATCTTTCGCCGCAACGCCAGCGCCTCGGGCGTCGTGCCCCAGGTCTCGGTCATCATGGGGCCCTGCGCGGGGGGAGCGGTCTACTCACCGGCCCTCACCGACTTCATCGTGATGGTCAAGGACACCAGTCACATGTTCATCACCGGTCCCGACGTCGTCAAGGCGGTCACTGGCGAGGACGTCACTCTCGAAGAGCTTGGCGGGGCCCAGACCCACGCGACGAAGTCCGGCGTCGCCAACTTCGTGCTCGCCGACGAGAAGAGCGCTCTGGATGAGGTGCGCTACCTGCTGTCGTTTCTTCCCTCGAACAACATGGAGGAGCCACCGCGCGTGGCGACGAACGATGACCCGCGACGGCGCTGTGAGAGTTTGCTCGACGTGCTGCCGGCGTCATCGAATCAGCCCTACGACATGAAGAAGGTCATCACCGCCGTCGTCGACGACGGGGACTACATGGAGGTGCACGCAACCTACGCCCAGCAGATCACCTGCGGCTTCGCGCGCATCGACGGTCACGCGGTCGGGATCGTGGCCAATCAGCCCCAGGTCCTCGCCGGCGTGCTCGACATCGATTCGAGTGAGAAGGCGGCGCGCTTCGTGCGCACGTGCGACGCGTTCAACGTGCCCATCGTGACCTTCGTGGACGTGCCGGGCTTCATGCCCGGCGTCGACCAGGAGTACGGGGGGATCATTCGTCACGGCGCGAAGTTGCTCTACGCGTTCTGTGAGGCCACCGTGCCGCGGGTCTCGGTCATCACGCGCAAGGCCTACGGCGGCGCCTACGTCGTCATGAACTCCAAGTCCATCGGCGCGGACTTCTCCTACGCCTGGCCGAGCGCCGAGCTCGCGGTCATGGGCTCCTCGGGCGCGGTGGAGATCGTGCACCGGCGAGACCTGCTCGCCGCCGAGGACCCGTCGGCGCGGCGCGCCACCTTGGTAGATGAGTACGAGGAGCGCTACGCGACGCCCTACATCGCCGCCGAGCGGGGCTTCGTCGACGACGTCATCGACCCCGCGGAGACGCGCGCGGTGCTCGCGCGCAGCCTCGACCTGCTGCGATCTAAGCGCGAGGATCTGCCCAAGCGCAAGCACGGGAACGTCCCGCTGTGACCTACGGGCTGACACCTCGGCCCGTGCACGACGACGACGTCGCGGCGGTGTTGGCCGCCCTCGCGCAGATTCACCGCGACGCGCCGGTGCCCGACGCGACACCCGTGTGGCGTTTCAGTGGCCGCTGGTTCTCCTCGACGCGACCCGCGCGCTAGCGCGCTTCGATCAACGTCAGCATCTCGTCCATGATCGTCGCCAGGGAGAAGTCCTTGGGGGTGTAGATGGCGGCTACCCCGGCGTGTCGCAGTCGCTCGGCGTCGTCGCGCGGGATGATGCCACCCACGACCACCGCCGCGTCCACGCCGGCCGCGCGCAGGCCTTCGAGCACTCGCGGCACGAGCGCGAGGTGCGAGCCCGAAAGGATCGAGATGCCGACGACGTCGACGTCCTCGTCGCGCGCGGTCGCGACGATCTCTAGAGGCGACAGGCGAATTCCCTGGTAGACGACTTCAAAGCCGGCGTCGCGCGCGGCGACGGCGATTTGCTCGGCGCCGTTGGAGTGGCCGTCGAGGCCGGGCTTGGCGACCAGGAGCCGCGGGGGCGCGCCGCGTCGCGCGGTAATCGCGCGGCTGCGCGCGACGAGGCCCTCGAAGGAGACGTGGCGCGGGTGCGAGGACCCCGCGACCCCGGTGGGCGCGCGGAACTCGCCGAAGACCTCGCGCAGCGTGTGCGCCCACTCACCGGTCGTGCCACCCGCGGCCGCGAGGGCGATGGTGGGCTCCATGATGTTCTCGTTCGTCGCGGCGACGCGGGCCAGCTCGCGGCGCGCCGCGAGGACCGCGTCCTCGTCGCGCGTCGCGCGCCAGGCGGCGAGGTCGGCCACGATCGCGGCTTCGATGGCGGGATCGACGCTCAAGATTGACTCGAGGTCATCGTCTCGGGTGAGCGGTGAGGGGGCGGTCTCAGTGAAGCGGTTCACTCCGACGACGACCTGTTCGCCCGACTCGATGCGCGTGAGTCGGGCCGCCTGGCTCGCCACGAGGCGACGCTTCAGTTCGTCAATCGCCGCGAAGGCGCCGCCGAGGGCCAGCACGTCGTCGAGCTCGGCGCGCGCGCCCACGCTCAACTCGTGCACCTTCTCCTCCATGACCTTGGACCCGGCGAAGACGTCGGGGTACTCGAGCAGGTCGCTCTCGTAGGCGAGAATCTGCTGGGCGCGCAGGCTCCACTGCTGGTCCCAGGGTCGCGGCAGGCCCAGCGCCTCGTTCCAGGCCGGCAGCTGGATCGCGCGCGCGCGCGCGTCGGCCGAGAGCGTCACGCCCAGCATCTCGAGCACGATCCGCGTGACGTTGTTCTCGGGCTGCTGTTCGGTCAGGCCCAGGGAGTTGACCTGCACGCCGTAGCGAAAGCGTCGCAGCGTGGGGTCCTCGACGCCGTAGCGAGTGCGACAGATCTCGTCCCACAGGGCGGTGAACGTGCGCATCTTGGCGATCTCCTCGATGAAGCGCACGCCCGCGTTGACGAAGAAGGAGATGCGTCCGACCACCTGGGCCATGAGCGGCGCCTCGACCGCGCCGGAGTCGCGCACCGCGTCGAGGATGTCGATCGCGGTCGCCAGGGCGTAGGCGATCTCCTGGACGGGGGTCGCGCCCGCCTCTTGAAGGTGGTAGCTGCAGACGTTGATGGGATTCCACTTGGGCACGTGGTGGATGGCGTAGGCGATCATGTCGACGCTGAGGCGCCGAGAGGGACCGGGCGCGAAGATGTAGGTGCCTCGGCTCAGGTACTCCTTGACGATGTCGTTCTGGGTCGTGCCGGCCAGAGTGGCGCGATCGGCCCCCTGCTCGTCGGCGAGCGCCAGGTAGAGCCCCCAGATCCACGGGGCGGTCGCGTTGATCGTCATCGAGGTGTTCATCTGGGCCAGGGGCAGGTCCGCGAGCAGCTCGCGCATGTGGCCCAGGTGCGCGACCGGCACGCCGACCTTGCCGACCTCGCCGGCCGCGTCGGGGTCGTCGGGGTCGTATCCCGTCTGCGTCGGCAGGTCGAAGGCGATCGAGAGGCCGGTCTGGCCCTTGGCGAGGTTCTCGCGGTAGAGGGCGTTCGAGGCCGTGGCGCTCGAGTGCCCCGAGTACGTGCGCATCACCCACGGCGTCACCTTGGCCATCGTGCCTCCTCGCTAGCGGTAGTCGTAGAAGCCCTGTCCAGACTTGCGTCCGAGGCGCCCGGCGCTGACCAGTCGGCGCAGCATCGCGGCCGGGGCGTAGCGCGCGTCGCGGTGCTCGGCGTAGAGGGCGTTGAGAATGGCGAGGGACGTGTCCAGCCCAACGAGGTCGAGCAGGGCGAAGGGACCCATTGGAAATCCGCAGCCGCCCTTCATGGCGAGGTCGATGCCCTCCATGGTGGCCACTCCGCGCTCGAAGAGTCCGATGGCGTCGTTGAGGTAGGGAAACAGGAGGGCGTTGACGACAAATCCCGCCCGGTCCTCAACGAGCACCGGGTCCTTGCCGCAGGCTCGCACGAAGCCCAGGACGTCCTCGATCGTCTCGTCGCTCGCCGACAGGGGGCGCACGACCTCGACGAGCGGCATGATCGACGCGGGGTTAAAGAAGTGCAATCCGCACACGCGCTCGGGCCGCGACGTCTCCATCGCCAAATCGATGACCGACAGCGTGGAGGTGTTGGTGGCCAAGATGGCGTCGTGGCGCACCGAGCGATCGAGCTCGTTGAAGATGGTGCGCTTCACGTCCATGTCCTCGACGACGGACTCGATGACCAGATCGCACTCGGCGAGTTCGTCGAGGCTCGAGGTCGCGCGTACGCGCGCACGCAGCGCCGCGGCGTCCTCGGCGCTGCGCTTGCCCTTGTCGACCTGGCGCGCCAGCGACTTCTCCAGCCCGGCCAGCATCGCGTCGGCCGAGGTGAGGGAACGACTGCGTACGATCACGTGGGCCCCGGCGCTTGCGACGACCTCGGCGATGCCGGCGCCCATGATCCCCGATCCGAGGACGCCCACCGAACGTATGTTCATCACCGAACATTACTGGCCGGCCCTCGCGGGTGCGAGACTGGGGCGTGGCCGGCGCGACACTGGTGGTGGGATCCCTCGAGGTCCTGGGCGAGGTGCTCAAGGACCCGAGTGTGCTCGCCCTCGAACAAAGCAGCGACGTCGTCGTCATTCCGACCGCGGCCGCCTTCACGGGCGCCCTCGAGGCGGCGTTGGCGGTCGCCCACGTGCTCGAGGGGCGCGTGAGCATCGAGACACTGATGGCGACGGATCGCGCGGGTTGCGCCGAGCCCTACTTCGCGCGGCGCGTGGGCGAGGCCGACCTCGTGATCCTGTGCGACGGCTCGGCGCTGCACGCACGGACCACGTGGCGTGCGACCGCCCTCGGCGTCGCCCTCGGTGAGGCGCGACGCGTGCTCGCGATCGGCGCGGTCGCCGGAGCCCTCGGCGAGGTGATGATCGATCCGCGCGGGGGCGCGCCCACGAGCGGACTCGGCTATCGCCGCGGCCTCGTCGTGACGGTGCCGGCCAGCGCGGAGCAGCTCGCGCGCACGCGCGCTCTGCTGGGTGAGGACTACGTCCTCGCGGTGCTCGGCGCCACGGGCGTCATCGCCGGCGACGACGACGTGTGGCGCGTACTGGGCGGCGACGTTGTTCTCACGCGCGCGATGGCGCCGGCGAGCCTATGACTCGTGAATGGTCACCGACTCGATGACCACGCGCTCGCGCGGCGCACCCGAGGGTGATCCGACGTCGTTGATCGCGGTCACGACGTCGAGCCCCTTGACCACCTTGCCAAAGAGCGAGTAGAGCGGCGGCAGGCGCACTCCGTCCGGACCGGAGATCACGAAGAACTGCGAGCCGTTCGTGTGGGGTCCCGAGTTGGCCATCGCCAGCGAGCCGAGCTCGTAGCGGCCCGCCTTGGGCAGCTCGTCGTCGAAGCGATAGCCCGGACCACCCGTGCCGGTGCCCGTCGGGTCGCCACCCTGGAGGACGAAGCCGGGGATCACGCGGTGAAAGATGATGCCGTCGAAGTAGTGCCAACGCGCCAGGAAGACGAAGCTGTTCACGGTCACGGGCGCAGCGTGCGCGTCGAGGAGGATCTCCAAGGTGCCCTTGCTGGTGACCATCGTGGCGCTGTAGGTGCGCTCGGTGTCGATGATCATCGGTGGCGCGTCGTTGAAGCGCTGACGCGCCTCGCTCGAACCGTCGGGGTTGGGAATGTCGCTCACGGTTCCTCCTACTGGACCTTCAGCAAGTCGACCACGAAGACCAGCGTGTCATTCGCGGCGATACCCGGGCCGGCCGCCACGGACTTGTAGCCGAGCGCCGGCGGGATGATCATTTCGCGACGTCCGCCGACGCGCATGCCGACCATGCCCTCGTCCCAGCCCGGGATCACCTGGCCCACGCCCAGCGTGAAGCTGAAGGGCTGGCGCGTCCACGACGACTGGACGACCTTGCGGCTCGAGTAGGTCGCGAGCACGTACTGGACCGTCAACTTCGAGCCGACCTTGGCGACGGCTCCCGTGCCGTGGATGAGGTCAGAGACCTGCATCGCGGTGGGCGGGTTGCCCGCGGGAACGACGACGGTCGGGGCCTTGCCGAAGGAGCCGGCCGGCGAGGGCGACGCCACCGGGGCGAAGGACTGCGGCGCGACGGTCGTTGTCGAGGCGGGAGTGGTCGTGGTGGGCGCCGTCGTCGTCGACGCGCGAAGCGTCGTCGACGTCGTGGGCGTGGGTGAGGAGTTGCCAGAGAAGAGCAGGGCCGCCGACACGATGATCGCGACGGCGATCACCCCGACGATCACCGCGCGTCGGATCGTGCGCCGCCGCGCGGCCACGCGCTGCATCTCTTCGAGTTTTTGGCGTCGGGCCGCCTTCTGCCGTTCTCTCTTCGCTGTTGCCATGGGTGCGACACTAGCGGCCCGACCGGGCGACATTTTCCCGTCAGGTAGTTTTGATGAATGGCCCTCGTTGTCCAGAAGTACGGTGGCACCTCCGTTGGCGACCCCGAGCGGATCCGCGCCGTCGCCGAGCACATCGCGCGCACCCGCGCCGCGGGTAACGACGTCGTCGTGGTGGTGTCGGCCATGGGCAAGTTCACCGACGAGCTGATCCGCATGGCCGACGAGGTGTCGCCAACGCGCCCGCCGCGCGAGCTCGACATGCTGCTCACCTCGGGTGAGCGCATCTCCATGGCCCTGGTGTGCATGGCCCTCGCCGCGCTCGGCGTCGACTCGGCGTCCTTCACCGGCTCCCAGGCCGGGATCATCACCGATACCGACCACACGCGCGCCAAGATCCTCGAGATGCGCCCGGACCGCATTCGCGAGGCCCTCGACGACGGACTCGTGCCGGTCGTGGCGGGCTTTCAGGGGGTCTCCACCGAGCGCGACATCACGACGCTGGGCCGGGGGGGCTCTGACGTCACGGCCGTCGCGCTGGCGGCGGCTCTCAAGGCCGACGTCTGTGAGATCTACACCGACGTCACGGGCGTCTTCAGCGCCGACCCGCGCGTGGTCTCCAAGGCTCGCCGCCTCGCCAAGGTCTCCTTTGACGAGATGATGGAGATCGCCGCGACCGGGGGGCGTGTTCTGATGCTGCGCTCGGTGGAGTTCGCGCGCCGCCACGGTGTGCCGCTGCACGTTCGCTCGAGTTTTACCTGGGAACCAGGAACCTGGATTGTGGAGGAGGACCCCACCATGGAAGAAGCCGTCGTCTCGGCCATCACCGACGACACCTCGGAGGCCAAGGTTACGGTCGGTGGCGTCCCGGACCGACCCGGCGTCGCTGCGCACCTGTTTCGCGAGTTGGCCAATCACGGCATCAACGTCGACATGATCGTCCAAAACACCAGTGAGCGGGGAACCACGGACATCTCCTTTACTGTCGCCAAGACCGACCTCGACGCGGCGCGCACGCAGTGCCTCGAGGTTCAAGAGTCGATCGGCGCCGCGCAGGTGACCACCGACGACGGCATCGGGCGTGTGTCCATCGTGGGCGCGGGGATGAAGTCGAGTCCCGGAGTGACCGCTCTGATGTTCGAGACCCTCTCGGAGCACGGAATCAACATCGAGATGATCTCGACGAGTTCGATTCGCATCTCGTGTGTGGTGCGCGCGGATCGCGTGGCTGACGCGGTGCGCTACCTGCACACAGCCTTTGGGCTCGACGCCGCCTGACCCTAGACTGAACCCATGAATATCGCGATTATCGGGGCGACCGGGCAGGTCGGCACCGTGATGAGGGCGGTGCTGCGCGAGCGCCACTTCCCGGTCGACAGCATCCGCTTCTTCAGCTCTGCGCGCTCGGCGGGCACGACCCTGGAGTGGAACGGCCAGATGATCGAGGTCGAGGACGCGGCCACCGCGGACTTCTCCGGCATCGACGTGGCTCTCATGTCCTCGGGCGCAACGTCGTCAAAGTCCATCGCCCCGCGCGTGGCGGCGGCCGGCGCGATCGTCGTCGACAACTCATCGGCGTGGCGTATGGACCCCGAGGTTCCCCTCGTGGTGGCCGAGGTGAACGCGCACGCGCTCGAGAGCATCCCCAAGGGCATCGTGGCCAACCCCAACTGCACGACGATGGCGGCGATGCCGGTACTGAAGCCGCTGCACCTCGCCGCGGGGCTGCGCTCGCTCACCGTGGCGACGTACCAGGCGGTCTCGGGCGCCGGTCGCGAGGGGGTCGACGAACTGGCCGGGCAGCTCGAGGCCACGCTCGCGCGCGACGTGCGCGTGCTGACTTTTGACGGCGAGGCGTTCGAGCTCGCGGCCGGGGCGAAGTTCCCCACGACGATCGCCCACAACGTCATCCCCCTGGCGGGCTCGATCGTCGAGGACGGCTCACTCGAGACGGGCGAGGAGCAGAAGCTGCGCGACGAGAGCCGCAAGATCCTCGAGATCCCCGGCCTGCTGGTGGACGCCACGTGCGTGCGCGTGCCGGTCTTTACCGGTCACTCGCTCGCGATCACCGCGAGCTTTTCGCGCGAGATCTCACCCGAGGAGGCCACGCAACTACTCGAGGACGCCGAGGGCGTCGTGGTGCACGACCTACCCACCCCGCGCCTCGCCGCGGGCAAGGATCCCTCCTACGTGGGGCGCATCCGACGCGCCGAGACGGTCGCGAACGGCCTCTCACTCTTCGTGGCGAACGACAACCTGCGCAAGGGCGCCGCCCTCAACGCGGTCCAGATCGCCGAGGCTCTGGCGCGCCGCTAGGTGGCGCGTGCGAACCGTCGATCGGGCACGAACCACATCAGTGAGACGCCCACGTAGAGGGCGTAGGCGGGCCACGGGCTCGCGAAGGCACTCGCGGTGCCCAGGGCGTAGAGGACGAGGGACGTGAGGCTCTTGCGATCTCGACCCACGAGACGTGCGACGACGGGTCGCGCCTCGGCTCGGATGATCGAGCGGGTCAGTGCCGTAAAGGAGAGGGCGGAGGCGAGAGCCACGACGCCGTAGGTCACCGCGGGCGCCCTGTCGTGGTAGTCCGCGGCGACCCACTGCGTGAGGACGGGGATGAGCGAGAGGAAGAAGAGGAGAGCGAGGTTGGACCACATGATGCCAGTAGAGAGGCGGGTCGCGGCCCTCAGCAGGTGGTGGTGGTTGTTCCAGTAGATCCCGAGGAAGAGGAAGTTCGCCGCGTACACGAGGAGCGAGGGCAGGCGATGCTCCATCGCGGCGAAGGTGCCATTTAGCGGCGCGCGCAGGTTCAGGGCGGTGACCGTGATGATGACGGCGAGCACCCCGTCACTGAATGCCTCAAGGCGCCCCACTCCGACGTCATTGACGTTGAGTTCTTCGCCAACTGCCGCGGTGTCGTCGGCGTCGAAAGCGTGGCCGTCAGTCTGCCCCACTACGTCCCACTTGGCGACGAGCCAGATTGACGCAGTGGTCGCCGAATCGCTCGTAGAAGCGCGCGAGTAGGGCAACTTCGACCGCGACGGGCAGGCTCATCGAACCCGAGGTCAGTTCCGCGGTGAGAGAGACGTGAAGCTCGTCGAGCTCGTCGTCGACGTCCTCGATCGCGCCCGCTGCCTCGCGCTTGCCGTCGATGATGACGTCGGTCGCCTCGCGCCAGATCGTGGAGGCGACCTCGCCCATGCGCTCGATGAGTCCGCGACTTCGTGGCGACATCTCCATGCCGAGCCCGCGCGCCGCGCGTCGGGCGATGTGTTCGGCGAGATCGCCGTTTCTCTCCACTTCGGGCAGGATGCGCAAGAGCGTCAAGAGGTCCTCGCGCGAGGCCACGTCAAGGGAGGTGTTACTCACCAGCTCGGCCTCGGCTTCGGCGACGATCGCGTTGACGAGGTCGTCGATGATGACGTCGTGCTCGACCACGCGTTTGGCCAACTCGCGGTCGCCGGCGAGCAGGGCGTGAGTCGCCTCGACCATCGCCTCTCCGACCAGGGCGAATACACGCACGACCTGGGGGTCGAGCTGGGCCAGGGTCGCCGAGGGCACCAGGCGGGGCACGTTGCTCGCCTCGCGAGCGCGCTGGGAAAATCGCCGGGTCACGCGTTGAGACTACCCGTGGCACCTGAATCCTGAGAGCCCATCTCGCCGGGGCGGGACGCGAGGCGAGCGCCCCGAGTTCGGCCCTCGCCTCGCCACCGGTGTGGTTGACGAGCGTGGGCACGACCCGGCACTTCGCCCGGTGTCAGAAAAACCGCTCGTCGCTCACCAAGTGGGTGACCAACGCCAACCCGCTGTCCCTCGGGCTGGCACCGCACGCTGCTCCTCTAGCGTCCTCTTCACATCGCGGCGCCGGGCGGCCGCGGCGAGCCACGTCTCGCGTCAGAGCCCGTCACTAGGGTGATGCGAAACGATTAAGGAGATCGCCGTGGCGCTGCTCGTGGGACTCGTCGGACTCGTCGTCGGAGCGTTAGCTGCCTGGGTGCTCGCTCAGCATCGGGCCCAGGCCCTTCGCGAGGAGGCGGCGCGCGCCCGCGCGGATCTGGCGGTGCGCGACGCGCAGCTCTCGAGCGTCCAGGCCGACCTCGCGCGTAGCCAGAGCGAGCACGAGGCGGCAATCACCGGCCTGGAGGCGACGTTCGAAAATCTGTCGCACCGCGTCTTGGCCACGCAGATGGAGAGTTTCACCCGCTCCCAACACGACGTGCAACGCGAGCGCGACGAGAAGCTGGGACTCACGATCCAACCCCTGGCCAACTTGTTGAGCCAGTACGAAAAGAACCTGGCCGAGTTTGGCAAGGAGCACGTGGTCGCCCTCGAAGACGTCAAGAGGCGCGCGAGTGACTTGCTCGAGGCGCAGCGACGCACGCAAGACGAGACGAGTCGACTCAACCAGATTCTCGGCCGCTCCGACCAGCGCGGGCGCTGGGGCGAAATTCAACTCGCCAACGTCCTCGAACGCTCTGGGCTACGCGAGGGGATCGACTACTCGACCCAGGTCACCACGGTCACCGAGGCTCGCGTGGGCCGCCCGGACTTCGTCGTGAACGCTCCGGGCGGCTGGAAACTCGCGCTCGACTCAAAGTTCCCCTTCGATCGTTTTGAGAAGGCGCTCGCCTCGAGTGACGCCACTGAGCGGCGTGCCCTCTTTGGTGAACACGCTCGGGCTCTACGGGCCCACATCAAGACGTTGGGCTCCAAGGCCTACTGGGAGGGAATCAGTCCGGCGCCACAGTTCGTCGTGTGCTTCGTGCCCAGTGACTACGCCATCAGCGCGGCCCTCGAGGCCGACACCGACCTGCTCGACTACGCCGCCCGTGAGCGAGTGCTGCTCAGCGGGCCGACGAATCTGCTGGGGCTCTTGTGGTCGGTGGCCGCGGTTGTGCGTCACCACGACGCCGTACTCAACCAAGAGAAGCTCCTCGAGCGCGCCGGTCAAGTCTTTGATCGTCTCGCCAAGGTCTTCGAGCCGGTCGCCAAGATGGGCGAGTCGCTCAATCGCAGCGTCGAGAACTACAACAAGATGGTCCGTTCCCTCGAGTCACGACTGCTGCCGGCCGCGCGCGACCTTCGCGCCTACGGTGGCGCGCACGGCAAGGAACTGCCGGAACTCAGCACGCTCACCCAGCTCTCGGGCGGCCTCAACGAGGGGGTGTGGGGCGTGGAGGTCGACGCTCTGGGCGACGGCGCGTCCGAGATACTCGACGTGGAGCCCGACGAGTAGGCGGGTTCGCGGGCTCGCTGCGATCTCGACGGCGGGTGCGGCGTGTGGCTGAGTACATTGGACGTTCGTGGCTCGAACTCGTGCGCAGCGACGCCGCCACAGTTCGCTGGTGGTCATCGCGCTGGCCCTTACCGTCGTGGCGGTTCTCTTCGCCCACGACGTGACACGCTCCGCGCACGAGGCGACGAATCCCCGGCGAAGTGAAAACCGCAGCTTCGCGGCGTTGGCCAATCGTCTCGTCGTGACGTCGAATCAGCTGGACTTTCACCTGGCCTACCTGCTCGAGCACGGCAAGACGCTCTCGCGCGACGTCTTTGCCGCGCGCCTCGCACAAGTCAACGCTCAGTTGGCGCCTCTGGTGAGCGACGCGAACTTGCTGCACCGTCCCGTCCTCGCTCACCACGTCCAGCGAGAGATCATCACCGTCACCCTGGCGCGCGCGAGCGCCGACGCGCAGGTGATCAGCGCGGCGAAGACCGCCCTGTCGTTGCCCGGGGCGCCGGTGCACGCGCCGTCGGCGAGCGCCGCGCTGGCGAGTCTGCGTGGGGCGATCGCGCGTTGGAACTACAAGCGCTTCTCCCTGGTCGGCGAGCCGGGCCGCGTGTCGCTCCTCGCCGCGACGTCGGCCCTCGCGCGGGTGAACTGGACCTCGGCGATCGCCACGCTGGCGGGAAGCGCGTCACTGACCTTGACCCGCTCTCTGTCGATCAGCGCGATCGCCATCACTCCGTCGCCCCTGCCCGCCCCCACCGGCCAACTCGTCTTGTTGCCCGTGACGTCGTTCACGGTGGGCGTCGTCGTCACGAACGACGCCTACTGCGACCAGCGCGCCAGCGTGAGAGTCACCTTCACGGCGTCGAACGGTGCATCCCAGCAGCGCACGATGAACGTGACGCTCGGACCTCTCGCGTCCTTCGCCCTCGACGCCGCGGCCTTCACCTCCTACGCGGGGGAGAAGGGCACGCTGTCAGTGGTAGCCAGTGGCGCGCCGCCCGCGCTTGGCAAGACACTCGCCAAGACGTACGCGGTGAGCGTGGCTCCCTCGGGCGCGGGTTAGCGACGATTCGATCCTCGTCGCTTGGCCTACGATGGCGAGGCACCCTACTTCGAACCGAGGACATCGTGACGCAGTCGATCACCGTTACAGATAACCGCACCGGGGAGACGCGAGAGATACCTATCGAGAACGGTGGCATCGCCGCCAAGGAGTTCACGAAGGCCGTACCGGGCGTATGGTTCTTCGATCCGGGCTTCATGGCCACGGCGGCGGCCGAGTCGTCCATCACGTATCTCGACGGCGACGCCGGCATCCTGCGCTACCGGGGATATCCCATTGAGCAGCTGGCCGAGCACTCGTCCTACCTCGAAGTCGCCTACCTGCTCAACCACGGCGAGCTGCCCACCGCGGCCCAGGCCGCCCAGTGGGAGCGCGAGGTGACGTATCACACCTTCATTCACGAGAACGTGCGCAAGCGCTTCTTGGAGGGCTTCAACTACGACGCGCACCCCATGGGCATGCTCGTCTCGGCGATCGCGGCCCTGTCGACGTACTACAAAGAGGCCAAGATCATCAATGACCCGGCGATCCTGCACAAGCAGGTGGTACGTCTCATCGCCAAGATGCCCACGCTGGCCGCCGCCGCGCACCGCTTCAGCGTCGGCATGCCCTTCGTCTACCCCGACAACACGCTGGGCTACACGCAGAACTTCCTCTCGATGATGTGGAAGGTGGCCGAGCCCCACTACGAGCCCGACCCCGTGTTGAGCCACGCGCTCGAGGTGCTCTTCATCCTCCACGCCGACCACGAGCAGAACTGCGGCACGACCGCGATGCGTCTCGTGGGCTCGTCCCACGGCGACCCCTACGTGGCCACGGCCGCGGCGACGGCGGCCCTCTACGGACCGCGCCACGGTGGCGCGAACGAGGCCGTGCTGAAGATGCTCAACAAGATCGGCAGCATCGACAACGTCCCGGCCTTCATCGAGACGGTCAAGCAGGGCAAGACCCTCCTCGAGGGATTCGGGCACCGGGTCTACAAGAACTACGACCCGCGGGCCAAGATCATCAAGCGCACGGCCGACGAAGTCTTCGCGGTGACGGGAAAGAACCCGCTGCTCGACATCGCCCTCAAGCTCGAGGAGATCGCGCTGGCCGACGACTACTTCATCTCGCGTCGTCTCTACCCCAACGTCGACTTCTACTCCGGTCTCATCTACCAGGCGATGGGGTTCCCCCCCGAGATGTTCACCGTGCTCTTCGCGATTCCGCGCACCTCGGGCTGGCTCGCCCACTTCCAAGAGCTGCTCGAGCAGGACATGAAGATCGCCCGTCCCCGTCAGCTCTACACCGGTCCCGACGAGCGCAACTACGTGCCGATGGACCAGCGCTAGGGGCGAATCGCCTCAGCGATCTGCGCGGCGTGATCGCGCGGGTGGCTCGTGTAGGTCTTTAGCCAGGTCGCTACGCTGTAGTGACCGGCTTCGCTGTGCAGCGCGTAGCGCTCGAGGTCATCGGGCGTGAGCCGACGCACGATGTCGGCCGAGGCGTCGCGCACAGCGCGAATGACGGCGAGGGAGTGCTCGATCGGTAGTTCGCGATAGCCCAGGGTCTCGCACTCGGCCCAGGCCGCCTCGTCGTAGCCCTGAATGATCGAACCCGCCGGCTCGGCGAGCAGGCGGCGCAAGCGAGCGTAGGACTGAGACTCGGCGTCGGCGAGATGGTGGATGATCTGACGCGCGCTCCAGGCGCCGTCAACGTGTCGATCGAGCGCGTGCTCGTCGAGGGCACTGGCCAGCGCGAGCAGTTCGCGGGTGGCCTCTTCGTAGTCGGCGGCGGCCGCGGCGAGGTCCATGGGCGGATCCTACGGGTTCTCTCGCGGCGCCGGGGGCGTGATGACCCTCGTGAGGCCCTCTTGGACCATCGAGACGCACAGCTCGCCCGACTGATTGAACAAGAAGCCGCGCGCGAGGCCCCGCCCGCCGTGGGCGATGGGCGAGTCGGTGTCGTAGAGCAGCCAGTCGTCGGCGCGCACGTCGCGGTGGAACCACATGCAGTGGTCCAGGCTCGCGCCCATGAAGGTCCCGTCGTCCCAACGCACCGCGTGGGGCGCGAGAATCGCGTCGAAGAGGCTCATGTCGCTCGCGTAGGTCACGATGCACGCGTGCAGGAGAGGATCGTCGGGTACGTCGCCGTCGGCGCGTAACCACAGCCGTTGGTAGGGGACCCGCGAACGATCCGGGCTCCAGGGCAGTTCACCGATGAATCGCTGGTCGATCGGATGCTGACGCTTGAACCACTCGTCGGCGTCACCCCACTCGTCCTTCACCCGCTCAAAGAGGGGAGGGATCGTCTCGGGTCCGGGCACGTCGGGCATCGTGAACTGGTGCTCGAGGCTGACCTCGTCGGTGTGAAAGCTCGCCTGCATGTTGTAGATGGCTCGGCCGTGCTGGACCGCGACCACGCGCCGCGTGGTGAAGCTGCGTCCGTCTCGAATGCGGTCGACCTCGTAGAGGATGGGAATCTGAGGGTCGCCCGGACGCAGGAAGTACGAGTGCAGCGAGTGGACCCGGCCCCGCTCGACGGTGCGTCCCGCCGCCATGAGGGCCTGAGCGGCCACTTGGCCGCCGAAGGTGCGCTGGCGCTCCTCTTGGGGGTGTTGGCCACGGTAGACGTTGACTTCGATGGTCTCTACGTCGAGTAGTTCAAGGAGCAGGTCAAGGGCGTCGGACACCTTCCCATTGTGGCATCCGGCCCTCTGGAGTGCGGTCCCCGACGGTAGGCTGTCCTACGTGCTTCGTCGACTCCGTGATCTGTGGGCGTGGGCCCATACGCACCAGGGTCGCAAGGTCATCCGCTTCACGTCGGTTTCGGTGATCTCGACGGCGGTCTCCTTCACCGCGATATCGGTCTTCTACGGGTTCCATCTCATCAAGGGCGTCATCTGGTCAACGGTGATGGGCAACCTCGTCGCGACGATCCCCTCGTACTACCTCAATCGCACGTGGACCTGGGGCAAGCGTGGGCGCAGCCACTTCCTCTCCGAGATCGTTCCGTTCTGGTCGATGTCGTTTCTGGGCATCGGCGTCTCGATGCTCGGCGCGGCGTGGGCCCGCTCCGAAGTTCGCAGTCACGCCTGGAGCCACCCGGTCAACACCATGCTCGTGTCCTTTACGAACCTCGCCAGCTTCGGGCTGTTCTGGATTCTCAAGATGATGGTGTTCAACCGGATCTTTCACGATCACACGCTCGAGGAGATGGACGAGCACCTCGCGGCCGAAGAGGCCGTGGGCCGCTAACTCGCGCTAGTCGCGGAAGTTGGTGAACTGCAGGGGCACCGCGACGTCGGACTCCTTGAGTTTGGCGATCACCTGTTGGAGGTCGTCGCGCTGCTTGCCCGAGACGCGCACCTGGTCGCCCTGGATTGACGAGGAGAGGCTCTTCACCCCCATCTCCTTGACGATCTTGTTGATCTGCTTACCCACCTCTTGGGAGATGCCCGCCTTTAGCGCCACCTTCTGGCGGGCCGAGCCGTGGCTGGCCTCTTCGATCTTTCCCGCGTCGAGGGTGCGCAGCGACACCTGGCGCTTGACCAACTTTTCCTCGAGGAGCTGGTAGAGCGCGCGCAGGCGGTCCTCGGTCGAGGCCGAGAGGCTCAGCTCCTTCTCGGAGAACTCGATGAGGGCGTTCGTGCCCTTGAAGTCAAAGCGCGTGCCGGCCTCGCGGTTGGCCTGGTCCACCGCGTTTCGCACCTCTTGGAGGTCGATTTCAGAGACGACGTCGAAAGTTGGCATGGCCAAATCGTAGAGCGTCGCGCGATTGGCCGTCCGAGTCGCCTGCACTAGGATGCTCGGCGGGTCGGTGCCCGAGCGGCCAATGGGATCTGGCTGTAAACCAGACGGCTTTGCCTACGGGGGTTCAAATCCCTCCCGGCCCACCACGGCCCACTCAACCACGCGGTTGGGTGGGCCACGTCCGTGAGAGGCTCTGGAGCGACGGTGACCAGCGGTGGAGAGGAGGCGCGGTGCGCGTGACGACGTGGGCTCGCGCGGTACGCCACGGCTACGAGCGCTCCGTCGCCGAGTTGGAGTCCGGCGTGCAGATGCTCGAACGCCGCTACACGCCGCTCGGCCGATTCAGCCCGGGGCCCTTTGAGAACTGGTCGTTTCTCTGGCAGCCCGCCCTGCTCGGTTTCCTCGCGATGGTTCTCGTCGTCGCGGGGGGCTCGTTCACCAACTCGCCCTTCAAGCTCAACATGACCAGCACCTGGTTCTTCGGCGAGCCGGCCCAGGGCTTCTCGGGCACGCCCAGTCAGACGAAGCTGTTGCTGTCGATCGTGCTCGTCTACGGCGGCCTTCTGCTGTTGATGCGCGTGTGGCTGCGCCTGGCCGAGGTGATGAAGCTCCACGGCGGCGCGCCGGTGCGTGACCTCTGGTGGATCTTCGCGCTCTGGGCGGTGCCGATGATCGTGGCGCCGCCGCTGTTCTCGCGTGACGTGTTCAGCTACGCCGCCCAGGGTGAGATGACGAGCCATCACCTCAGCCCCTACATCCTCGGACCGTTCTCGCTGGGCTCGAGCCCCTACGTCAATCCGGTTGACCCCCTCTGGGGAAACGCGCCCGCTCCCTACGGGCCGTTCTTCCTCTTCCTGGATGGCTCGATCGCCAAGCTCACGTTCCACAACCAGCTCGCGACCGTCGCCGTGCTGCGCCTGCTCGAGGTACTCGGCGTGGCCATGATCGGCTGGGGCGTGACGCGACTGGCCCGCGGTCTGCACCGCGATGCGGGCGAGGCGTTTCTCTTGAGCGCGTTGAACCCGCTCGTGCTACTCACCCTGATCGGTGGGGCCCACAACGACGCGATCATGACGGGCTTCCTCGTGGTCGGGGTGGCCCTCGCGGTGCAGCGCAAGTTCATTCCCGCACTGGTGTTTTGCGCCTGCGCGACGGCGATCAAGGCGCCAGCCGCCTACGGGCTGGCCTTCGTGTCCTGGACCTGGCTGGGACCGCGCGCCAGCGTGCGACAACGACTCAAACCCATCGCGGTGGCCTCGGCCGTCACCGCGGCGACGTTGAGTGCGTGGACCTGGCTCGCGGGCTTTGGCTTTGGCTGGGTGAGAAATCTGCTCTCCAACGGCACCGTGCGCAGCTGGGCCGCGCCGGCCACCGCGCTCGGGCTCATCATTGGTCGCACGATCAACACCCTGGGCCTGCACTCGATCACGGTGGCTTCGGTGCTCTCGTTGACGCGCTTCGTGGGCTTTGCCGTTGCGGCCGCCTTCGCCGCCTGGCTGCTGGTGCACGGTGAGAAGCGGGGCTGGGTGCGCTCGATGGGCCTGGCCCTGGTGCTGCTCGTGGTGCTCGGACCCGTGGTCCAGCCCTGGTACTTCTCGTGGGGACTCGTGCTGCTGGCGGCGAGCTACGAGGGGCGTGAGCACTTCTGGCTGCTCGCCCTGTCGATCATGGGACCCTTCGTGGGCCTCCCCGGCGGCAGCACGCTCCTCAAGGGCCTCGTGCACTCGAATCCGCTGCTGATTGCGGTCGCGGTGGCCATCCTTGGCGGGGTGCTCGTCTTGCCCATGGGGCGCTGGACCCAGTGGTCGTGGCCCGAGCAAAACGCCGTCGCTCCCTAGCGGCGCGACGTCACGTACTGGTACTCGACGACGTCGAGCCACTGGCCGTGCTTGCGCCCGACCTCGATCTCCGTTCCCACCAGGGTGAATCCACACTTCTCGTGGAGGCGGATCGAGGAGTCGTTCTCCCCGACGATGCGCGCAATCAGCGCGTGAAAGCCCGATTCGCTCGCCAGGGCGATCAACTCGCGCAAGAGTCGTTCGCCGACGCCGCGCCCGCGCGCGCCACGGTGTACGTAGACCGAGTTCTCCACCGTCGTGGCGTAGGCCGGCCGGTCGCGAAAGGGCGAGACGAGGGAGAAACCCAAGATCCGCTCGCCGCGCGCGCCGACCTCGCCGACCTCGTCCTCCTCGTTCACGGCCACGAGGCACGGGTGAGTGGCGCGGTGGGCGAGGATCCAGGCCTCCTGCTCGGCGAGGGTGCGCGCCACGAGGTCGAAGGTGACCGTCGTCTCGATCACCTCGGGGTTGTAGATGCCCATCAGGGCCGGTGCGTCCGCCACCTCGACCAGTCGGGTTCTCATGGCCTCCAGGGTATCGCCGGGTCGTCGCGACTCGGGGTGGAAACGGCGTTCGCGCGCGCAGTACACTTGATGTTCGCGTCTTTTCGACGCTGCCCTCTTAGCTCAGTGGTAGAGCACTTCCATGGTAAGGAAGGGGTCGTCGGTTCAATCCCGACAGAGGGCTCGCCAGGCGGCGTAGCTCAGGTGGTTAGAGCACACGGCTCATAATCGTGGTGTCGCGGGTTCGACTCCCGCCGCCGCTACCAGGCAGACCCGAGGGTCAGTTGTACGAAGAGGAGAGAACATGGCGAAGAATGAGAAGCGGGTGCAAGTCACCCTCGCCTGCGAGGTGTGCAAGCGGCGCAACTACATCACGATGAAGAACAAGGTCAACGACCGTGAGCGCATCGAGATGAAGAAGTACTGCCAGTGGGAGCGCAAGCACACCACGCACAAGGAGACTCGCTAGAAGCTCCGTCGCCGGGGATGGTAGGCTTGCCTTCCTCCACCGGCCTCGGTGGGCGAAGGGCAGTGGCTCAATTGGTAGAGCACCGGTCTCCAAAACCGGGGGTTGGGGGTTCGAGTCCCTCCTGCCCTGCTCCACGACGTATTCCGCAGTACCCAACAAGAGACGTGAAATGAACCGCGAACAAAAGCGCATGATGCAAAAGCAGGGACAGGTGGGTGCCGAGGGCGCCCCCTCGCGTCGCGCCACGGCTCAGGACCTCACGCGTCGCCGCGAGCGCACGACGCTGCGCCAGTTCTTCAAGCAGGTGCGCGAAGAGATGCGCCAGGTCGCCTGGCCCACGCGCCCCGAGGTCATCAACTACACGACCATCGTCTTGTTCGTGCTGATCTTCATGACGCTCCTCATCTTTGGTCTGGGGTACGGCTTCTCGAAGTTCGTGACCTTCCTGTTCCAGAAGTAAGGCAGAGATGGCAGACACCGACACCCCACTCAACGACGCCGACGAGGAGATCCTCGACGTCACGATCCTCGGCGAGGCCGAGGAGCCGATCGTCGAGAGTGCCTTCGACCGACCCGGTCGCTGGTACATCGTGCACACCTTCGCCGGACACGAGCAGAAGGTCATTGGCGCTCTCAACAACATCATCAAGAGTCGCGAGCTCGGCGAGCAGATCTACGAGATCTACCTGCCCGAAGAGGACGTCACCGAGTTCAAGTCGGGCAAGAAGGTCACCGTCTCTAAGCGCATGTTCCCGAGCTACCTGCTCATTCGCTGCGAGCCGGATCCGGAGATCTTCTACGTCATCGGCTCGACTCCGGGCGTGACTGGCTTCGTCGGGGCCGAGAAGACGCGCCCGACGGCCCTCACGCGTCGCGAGGTCGACAACATCATTCGCCCCCACGTCGAGGGCGTCGAGCAGCCAGCCGCCAAGCGGCGCATGCCCACCCACGAGTTCGAGGTGAACGACACGGTCCAAATCAAGACCGGTCCCTTCGCCACCTTCTCCGGCCACGTGGCCGAGATCAACGAGGACCAGCTCAAAGTCAAGGTGCTGGTCGACATTTTCGGGCGAGAGACCCCCGTGGAGCTCGACTTCACGCAGGTTACGAAGCTCTAGGAGGAAATCATGGCTAAGAAGATCAACGCCGTCGTCAAGATCCAGCTCGAGGCGGGCGGCGCCACGCCGGCCCCTCCGGTGGGTACCGCGCTCGGGCCCCACGGCATTCAGACCATGGAGTTCTGCAAGCAGTACAACGCGGCGACCGAGTCGATGAAGGGCACGGTCATCCCGGTGGAGATCTCCATCTACGAGGACCGCTCCTTCACCTTCGTGCTGAAGACCCCACCCACCCCGGTGCTCTTGCGCCAGGCGGCCGGCGTCGCCAAGGGTGCGCACCTCGCCGGTCGTGAGACCGTCGCCTCGGTCACGATGGACCAGGTTGAAGAGATCGCCAAGACCAAGTTGAAGGACCTCAACACGGATGACCTCGAGATGGCCAAGCTCCAGGTGGCGGGCACCGCTCGCTCCATGGGCATCACGGTCGCGGGTTAGGAGAGACGATGAAGCACGGTAAGAACTACAAAAACGCCCTGGCCCAGGTGGACCGCGAGGCGCTGCTGAGCATCGGCGACGCCATCGACAAGGTCAAGACACTGGCCAGCGCGAAGTTCGACGAGACCGTCGAGCTCGCGGTTCGCCTCGGGGTCGACCCGCGCAAGGCCGAGCAGATCGTGCGCGGCACGCTCTCGCTGCCCGCGGGCACGGGTAAGACGAACCGCGTCGCGGTCTTCGCGGCGGGTGAAGCGGCCCAGGCCGCACGCGACGCCGGGGCCGACGAGGTTGGCGCCGAGGACTTGGTGGCCAGGGTCGCCGGGGGATTCCTCGACTTTGACGTCGCGATCGCCACGCCGGACTTGATGGGCCAGGTCGGTGGACTGGGCCGCGTGCTCGGTCCGCGTGGTCTCATGCCCAACCCCAAGACGGGCACCGTCACGATGGACGTGGCCAAGGCCGTCAGTGAGTTCAAGGGCGGGCGCGTCGAGTACCGCACCGACAAGATCGGCAACGTCCAGCTGCGCGTGGGCAAGGTGAGCTTCTCTCGCGAGGACCTCATGCGCAACGTGCAGGCCGTCATCGACGAGATCGTGCGCGTCAAACCCTCCAGCGCCAAGGGTCGCTACCTGCTGAGCGTGACCGTCTCGTCCACGATGGGACCCGGCGTCAAGATCGACCCGGCACGCACGCGCGAGCACGACGAAGTTCTGGCGCACGCCTGAAATTGACGGCCGCTCGTCGCGGCCGCTAGCATGAATCGTTCGCACGCGAGTGCCACAGTTTGAAGAACGCCGAAGACATCCGGTGCGGGTAGCCGCGTAAAGGACAGTGTCCGCCTGACGAGGAGTTCGAGCCTCTGGCTCGTTCGCTGGGATGTCTTGGCCCGTACCGGGCGGCATCCGGTGAAGGAGAGAGATGAAAGTTCGCCCCGAGAAGGTGGCCACCGTTGACGAGGTCAAGGCGCGGGTCTCGTCGACCTCGACCGCGGTCGTCACCGAGTACCGCGGGATGACCGTCGCGCAGATCTCGACGCTGCGTCGTCAGCTGCGCACCCTGGGGGCGGACTACAAGGTCTTTAAGAACACGCTGGTGCGCCGCGCCGTCTCGGGCACGCCGGTCGAGCCGATCAGCGCGTTCCTCGACGGGCCCACCGCGATCGCCTTCGTCGACGGCGACGTCTCGGCCGTGGCCAAGGCGCTGCGCGACTACTCGAAGGTGACGCCGAACCTGATCGTCAAGGGCGGCGTCCTGGACGGCAAGTCCCTGTCCAAGTCGGAACTGACGGCGCTGGCTGACCTGCCGAGCCGCGACGTGCTCCTCGCCCAGCTCGCGGGTCTGCTGGCCTCGCCGATGCGCACGATGGCTGGCCTCTTGAAGGCCCTGCCCCAGAACTTCGCCTACGGCCTCTCGGCTCTCGTGGACGCTCGAGGCGGCTCGCCCGCCCCGGCCCCCGAGTCCGTGGCCGCCGAGACTCCGGCCGGGGTCGAGGACGCTCTCGTAGCGAGCGACGACGTCGCGGCACCCGCCGACGACGCCGCGACGACCGAGGAGGCCCCCGCGGCCGAGCCGGTCGCCGAGACCGAGGCGTCCGCCGAGGCGAGCGCCGAACCGGCCGAATAACCACACACGAAACAACAACAGGAAGGAATCAACATGGCTGCATCCCTGACCAAGGAGCAGATTCTCGACGGGATCGCCGAGCTCAGCGTCATCGAACTCAGCGAGCTCTTGAAGGAATTCGAAGAGAAGTTCGGCGTGACCGCGGCCGCCCCCGTGGCCGTGGCCGCTCCCGCGGCCGCCGGTGGCGGTGCGGGCGAGGCCGAAGTCGAGGAGAAGAGTGACTTCGACGTCATTCTCACCAGCGGCGGCGACAAGAAGATCCAGGTGATCAAGGAAGTGCGCGCCCTGACCAACCTCGGTCTCAAGGAAGCCAAGGACCTCGTCGACGGCGCCCCCAAGCCCGTTCTCGAGAAGGTCTCCAAGGCCGACGCGGACAAGGCCAAGGCCGCCCTCGAGGCCGCCGGCGCCACCGTCGAAGTCAAGTAGTTTCAGGCTTTTTACCACGAGCCCCGGTCGGCGACGCCGACCGGGGCTCGTGGCCGTTGGCGGTACTTGACCGCGGCGCGCGCTGCGCCTATGGTGAGCGAAACCGCTTCGCGGACGCGCATCCCTCTCGGGTGCGCCACTTGCGCGTCGGCGGGTTTTGCCACTAGAGTCGAAAGACCGTGCCCCTGCGTTTCGCCTCGTCGTCTCCCAACGTCGCTACGTCGCTTCGTCGCGGGTCTCGCTTGTCCTAGTCGCCCACTCACACGGAGGATTGACCGTTGACGTCTCGGTCCCTTAGTCCGGAACGCTTTAATTTCTCGGCCCTGGGCGAAGCACACCCGCTGCCCAATCTCTTGGAAATTCAGCGTGACAGTTTCGACCTGTTCATGAAGCAGGGCCTACGGGAGGCCTTCGAAGCAATCTCGCCGATTTCGGACTTCACCGGACGTCTCTCGCTCGAACTCGAGTTCGACCCCGACGACGCCGACTTGAAGAGCCCGCCGAAGTTCACGGTCGAGGAGTGCCGCCAGCGCGCGACCACCTACTCCCAGCCGATCTTCGTGCGCGCCCGCTTCCTCAACTCCGAGACCGGTGAGATCAAGGAGCAGACGGTGTTCATGGGGGACTTCCCCATCATGACCGAGCAGGGCACCTTCATCATCAACGGCACGGAGCGTGTTGTGGTCAGCCAGCTCGTCCGTTCGCCCGGTGTGCTCTTTCAGCCCGGCAAGGACGAGAAGGTCGCCTTCGAGGGCACGATTCACCCCAGCCGCGGCGAGTGGCTCCAGGTGGACCTCGAAGAGAAGAAGAACAAGTCGGCTAACGCCGGCGCGCGCATCGCCCGCAAGCGGCGCGTCTCGATCTTCACGCTGCTGCGCGCCCTGGACACAAACATGGACGAGGCGTTCTTCGAGCGCTTCGTCGCGCACTTCGACTTCCTCGAGGACCAGTTCCACGCGGACTGGAAGAAGGCGCACACCGAGATCGCCAAGCACATGGACAAGTACAACCTGGAGGACTCGCCCGAGAGCTTCGCGCGCGCCTCCCAGGAGACCGCCTGGCTCGAGATCTACCGTCGCGCCCGTCCGGGCGAGGTCCAGACCGTCGAGGCCGCCCGCCAGTACTTCGAGGGCGCCTTCTTCTCCGAGAAGCGTTACGACCTCTCGCGCGTGGGCCGCTACAAGCTCGACCGCAAGCTCGGCTCAGAGGTGGAGCGCAACGTCGAGCTCTTCGGCGACCTGCTCGAGCGTCCCCACGCGGACCTGCACGTGCTGTCCAAGGCCGAGGTGCTCGCGACCGCCACGTACCTGCTCAACCTGGCGCGCGACCGCACCGCCAAGGAGACGACGTACCACATCGACGACCAGGACCACTTCGCCAACCGTCGCATCCGCAGCGTGGGCGAGCTGATCCAAAACGCCCTGCGCACGGGTCTGTCGCGCATGGAGCGCGTCGTGCGCGAGCGCATGAACACCCAGGACGTCGAGGCCATCGCGCCCCAGACGCTCATCAACATCCGCCCCGTGATGTCGGCGATCAAGGAGTTCTTCGCGACCTCCCAGTTGAGCCAGTTCATGGACCAGAACAACCCGCTCTCGGGTCTCACCCACAAGCGTCGTCTCTCGGCGCTGGGACCGGGTGGTCTGTCTCGTGAGCGTGCCGGCCTCGAGGTGCGAGACGTCCACTCCTCGCACTACGGGCGCATGTGCCCGATCGAGACGCCCGAGGGTCCGAACGTCGGACTGATTGGCTACCTCGCGAACTACGCGCGCATCAACGAGTACGGCTTCATCGAGACGCCGTACCGCGTCGTCGAGGGTGGCCGGGTCACGGGCGAGGTGCGCTACTTCACCGCCGACGAGGAGGAGCGCTTCGTCATCGCCCAGGCCAACACCGAGATTGACGACAAGGGCCACATCAAGGCCGACCGCGTGCTCGTGCGTCGTGGCCCCACCGGTACCGGTCTGCGCGTGGGGGCGACGAACAAGTCGTCCTCGACGACCTCGGAGATCGACTTCGTCAAGCCCGACGAGGTCGAGCTGATGGACGTCTCGACCAAGCAGGTCATCTCGGTTGCCACGTCGCTCATCCCCTTCGTGGAGCACGACGACGCCCAGCGCGCCCTGATGGGTGCGAACATGCAAAAGCAGGCCGTGCCGCTCATCATGCCCGAGGCGCCCTTCGTGGGCACCGGCATGGAGGCGCGCGCCGCGCTCGACTCCGGTGACGTGCTCATCGCCGAGGGCACCGGTGTGGTGCGCTCGGTCTCGGGGGACCGCATCGTGGTCGAGTATGACAAGAACGTCACCGACCGCTACGGCGCGGCCCTGGGCAAGAAGCAGTACAACCTCAATAAGTTCCGCCGCTCCAACCAGGACACGTCGATCAACCAGAAGCCCCTCGTCGTGGGTGGCGAGACGGTCTCACTCGGTGACCTGCTCGCCGACGGCACCAGCACCTCGCACGGCGAGCTCGCCCTGGGCAAGAACCTGCTGGTCGCCTACATGCCGTGGGAGGGCTACAACTACGAGGACGCGATCATCCTCAACGAGCGTCTCGTGCGCGACGACGTGCTGACCTCGATCCACGTCAAGGAGTACGAGATCGACGCGCGCGACACCAAGCTCGGCGCCGAGGAGATCACGCGCGACATCCCCAACCTGCCCGATGACATCCTGGCCGACCTCGACGACCGCGGCATCGTGCGCATCGGCGCCGAGGTCGAGGCGGGCGACATCTTGGTGGGCAAGGTCACGCCCAAGGGTGAGACCGAGCAGTCCCCCGAGGAGCGCCTCCTGCGCGCGATCTTTGGTGAGAAGGCGCGCGAAGTGCGCGACACCTCGCTCAAGGTTCCCCACGGCGAGTCCGGCAAGGTCATCGACGTCAAGGTCTACAGCCGCGACGAGGACCACGAGATGCAGCCCGGGGTCAACCAGCTGGTCAAGGTCTACGTCGCCCAGAAGCGCAAGATCTCCGAGGGCGACAAGCTCGCCGGACGTCACGGCAACAAGGGCGTCATCTCCAAGATCCTGCCCGAGGAGGACATGCCGTTCCTCGCCGACGGCACGCCGGTCGACATCATCTTGTCGCCGCTGGGTGTGCCGAGTCGAATGAACGTCGGTCAGGTCCTCGAGAGCCACCTGGGATATGCGGCGCGTCACGGCTGGGCCGGCGTCGCGGTCAACCCCGCGGTGGGCACCTCGGGCCACGACGACCAGGCCAACGCGGCGACGCGTCCCTACCGCAAGACCCGCCCGCGCACCGAGCCGGCCGTCTACGTGGCCACGCCGTCCTTTGACGGGGCCCACTGGGACGAGACCGACCGGGCCAAGGACAAGCCGACGATTCAGCAGACCTTCGCGACGCTCAACGTCGACGGGGCCAACGGCAAGCGCCTGCTCGCCGGTGACAACGACGGCAAGGTCACGCTCTTCAACGGCCGCACGGGTGTCGCCTACGACAACCCGATCTCGGTGGGCTACGCCTACATCTTGAAGCTCGCCCACATGGTCGACGACAAGATCCACGCGCGCTCTACCGGCCCGTACTCGATGATCACCGCCCAGCCCCTGGGTGGCAAGGCCCAGTTCGGTGGCCAGCGCTTCGGTGAGATGGAGGTCTGGGCCCTGGAGGCCTACGGCGCCGCCTACGCGCTCCAGGAGTTGCTGACAGTCAAGAGTGACGACATGAAGGGCCGCGAGCGCGCCTACGAGGCGATCGTCAAGGGCCACAACCTGCCCGAGCCCGGAATCCCCGAGTCCTTCAAGGTACTCATCAAGGAGATGCAGTCACTGTGTCTCAACGTAGAAGTGCGCGACAAGGTGGGCGCGCACGTCGACCTCGCCGACACCGAGGAGGACTTCTTCTCGGTCACCCGTGAGTTGGGCATCGACATCAGTCGACCCGAACGCGGGAGCGACGAAGAAGACGCCCGCCGCGCCGCCGAAAGGAAGTTGTCATGAGCCCCCTCGACGTCAATCAGTTCGACGAGCTCTCGATTGGTCTGGCCACGGCCCAGAACATCCGCAGCTGGTCCTCGGGCGAGGTGAAGAAGCCCGAGACGATCAACTACCGCACGCTGCGTCCCGAGAAGGACGGCCTGTTCTGCGAGAAGATCTTCGGGCCCCAGAAGGCCTGGGAGTGCGCGTGCGGCAAGTACAAGCGCGTGCGCTTCAAGGGGATCGTCTGCGAGCGCTGTGGCGTGGAAGTCACCAGTGACAAGGTGCGTCGCGAGCGCATGGGCCACATCGCCCTCTCGGCACCCGTCGTGCACATCTGGTACCTGCGCGGCACTCGCTCGTGGCTGGCCTACCTGCTCATGGGCACCGCGCCCAAGGAGGAGCTGAAGGCCAAGCAGCTCGAGAAGGTCATCTACTTCGCCGCCCACATGGTCACCCACGTCGACGTGGACCGTCGTCACCAGGACATGGCCGACCTGCGCCAGGCGCTGGCCGACGAGCTCGTGGAGATCGCCGAGCGCGAGGTGCGCGGGCTGGACAACAAGCTCAAGGAGATCGAGGCGCGAGCCGAGAAGCTCGAGGCCGACGGCGCCAAGGAGTCCGAACTGCGGGCCCTCCAGCGCGGCACGGAAAAGGAGCTCGACGCGGTGCGCTCGCGCTTCGCCGAAGAGCGCGACCTCGCCAAGGCGGCC
>JAJYAC010000051.1 GCA_021779735.1 Actinomycetes bacterium | reverse complement strand
GGCGCCCACCCCGGTGATGCCGAGTAGGAGTCCCACCACCGCACTCGCCGCGACGAGGATGAGATCTACGTGCATCGAACTCCTATAAATCTATAAAACCCAGTGAAATACTAGTGGACTAATTCGTCACCGGGGTTGACCTCGCCGAGCTCGCGCAGGAAGGCCTCGACGAGGACTCGATCGCGCGTGCGGCGCATGGGGGGAAGTTTATGGAACATGGCGCCGCGGTAGTTCGCCTCGGCGAGACGGGTGTCGAGCACCGCGACGACGCCGCGGTCGCTGGTGGTGCGAATGAGGCGTCCCACGCCCTGGGCCAGGAGCATGGCCGCGCGCGGCAAGTCGACGTCGTAGAAGGGATTGTGGGACCGTTCGCGGCGGGCTTCGGCCAGGGGATCGCCCGGAACCCGAAAGGGCAGGCGGTCAATGGTCACCAGGCTCAGGGAGTGGCCCGGCACGTCCACCCCCTGCCAGAAACTCGTGACCGCAAACAGGCTGGCCGATACGGATTCGCGGAACTCCTCGATGAGTCGCTGGCGCGAGAGAGTGCCCTGGACGAGCACGGGCGTCGAGAGGCGCGCGCCGACGGCCTCGGCCACCCGAGTCATCACCGCGCGATTCGTAAAGAGCGCGAGCGTGCGTCCACCGGCGGCGCCAATGAGGCCAACGAGCTCGTCGATGATGGCGCCCTCGCAGCTCGGATCGTTGCGCGCTGGTAGGTACGGCACGTAGAGCAGAGCGTTCGCCCGGTAGTCAAAGGGGCTCTCCACTCTCTCCATGGGCGCGGCCAGACCCAAGGTGGTGCCGAGCAGGTCGGGGATGGTGGCGCTCGTCAACACGCCCGTCACGCCGGGCCAGAGGTCCTGGGCGAGTCGCGGGCCCACGTCGATGAGTGACAGCTCGATCTCGACCTCGCGATCGCGGCGCGTGAGGTAGATCAGCTCGCCCTCGCCGACGCCGCGCAGGCGAGTGAGGTCGTTGCCCAGGTGCACCGCGGGGCCCAGGGTGCGCAGTCGCCGGGCCTCGGTCGCCTCCTGGGTACTTTCGAGGATCCGCAGGTTCTCGACGACGCGAGTGACGAGCTCGCTCGCGCGCGCGAGCTCGCGCGTGACGTCCTCGTCAAGTCCGGCGAGGCGCTGGGCGTCGTACTGGATGCTGAGCGAGATCGTGAGACGGTCCGCGACGCTGAGGAGTTCGCTGATCGCCTCGTCGGAGTCGGGCCCGAGGAGTGGGCGCGCCGCGAGAGCCAATGCGCGAAGGCGCGCCGGCGCCAGGGAGGTGCCCAGCAGCGACGCGAAGATGTCGGGCGCCTCGTGGGCTTCGTCGAAGATGACCGCGTCGTGCTCGGGCAAGAGCATGGCCCCCGAGGCGAGGTGGGCGGCGTAGAGGTGCGTGTTGACGATCACGATGTTCGCGTCGCCCGCGCGATCCTTGGCGGCCTCGTGAAAGCACGAGGCGCCCTGGGGACAGGCCACGCGTCCGAGGCACTCCTGGGGAGTGACCGACAGAGCGCGCCACGCGCGCTCGTCGACGTCAAAGGTCAACTCGTCACGTTCGCCGCTCTCGGTGTCCTGGGACCAGGCGAGGATGCGGCGCATCTGACTGGCGACGCCACGCGGCACTCGCTCGCCGTCGTCAAAGGAGAGTTGACCGGGCCCGCTCGCGGCGGCGCGATTGCGGCACAGGTAGTTGCTCTTGCCCTTGAGGACCGCCACGCGGGTCCCCGCCACGTGGGCACTCACGAGCGGGGCGTCCTTGGTCGCGAGCTGATCCTGGAGATTCTTCGTGGCGGTGGCCACGACGACGCGCTGACCAGACAGGGCGGCGGGTACCAGGTAGGCGAGCGACTTGCCCACCCCGGTGCCGGCCTCGATGATGACCGGTCGGCGCGTGGCGAGCGCGCGGGCCACGAGGCGCGTCATGAGGCGTTGCCCTTCGCGCGCTTCTCCGGCGGGTAGGTCCGCCGTGACGGCGTCGAGCAGAGCGAGGGCGTTGTCCTCCTCGATTTCGCTGGTGGCGTCGGGGGCGAGAATCACCTCGTCGAGGGGCTCGACGTAGGGGTCCTCCGCGTCGGGGTCGAAGGAACGCACTCCCGCACACTAGGGGTGTCGACCGGGCTCTCGCAGTGAGAGCCACTAGGTTTTATCCGTGGATCCGCGCCCGACCCCCGTTCCCGAATCCATCGAGCGCGACAGCGTTCCCCACCACGTGGCGGTGGTGATGGACGGCAACGGGCGCTGGGCCCAGCGCCGTGGTCTGGCCCGCACCGAGGGCCACGGCGCGGGCGAGGAGGCCCTCCTGGACACCGCCTACGGGGCCCTGTCGGTGGGCGTGCGCGCCCTGACGGTCTACGCGTTCTCCACCGAGAACTGGCGCCGACCGGTAGACGAGGTGCGCTACCTGATGAACTTCAACCGCGGCATCCTCGAGCGTCACCGCGACCAGCTCGACGCCGACGGCGTACGCATTACCTTCTCGGGACGACGCGACTGGCGCGTGCCCAAGCGAGTCCTGGCCAGCATGGACCACGCGGCGGCCCAAACGCAACGCAACCGGGCCATGACGCTCAACATCGCCTTTAACTACGGCGGCCGCGCGGAGATCGTCGACGCGGTCGCTCGCCTCGTCTCTGACGGCGTGCCCGCGAACAAGGTTGACGAGAAGGCGATCCGTTCACGCCTCTACCACCCCGAGCTACCCGACCCCGACCTCGTCGTGCGCACGTCGGGCGAGTACCGGATCTCGAACTTCCTGCTGTGGGAGATGGCCTACTCGGAGTTGGTCTTTACCGACGTGCTCTGGCCAGACTTTCGTCGCGAGGACCTCTTTCGCGCGATTGAGGAGTTCCAGAGCCGCGACCGGCGCTTTGGGGGAGTGGACCAGTGAGCGCGCGCCGCCTGGCCTGGGCCCTGGGACTCGTCGTGTACGTCTTGTTGTGGCTCATCGCCCTGCACGGCGCGACGAGTCTCATCGCACCCCTCGTCATTCCGCCGGTCCTGGCCCTCCTCGTCTACGCCGGCGTGTGGATGAATCGATTCCTCGGGATTACTCCGCGACGCCAGCACTTCTCGGAACGCGAGGACGACTCCACACGGTGAGAGAGATTGACGACGACGCGGTCGTTCTGCGCACGTACACCTCAGGTGAGGCCGATCGCGTCGTCGTGCTCTGGACTCGGGGCCACGGCAAGGTTCGCGTCATCGCCAAGGGCGTGCGCAAGCCCTCGAGTCGTCTGGGGGGAACCCTCGAGGTGTTGGGCTACGTACGCGTGAACCTGGTCAAGACGCGTGGCGAGTTCTACGTCGCGCGACACGTCAGCCACCTCGAGCGCTTCGTGACGCTGCGCTCGTCCTACGAGCGCATCACGGCGGGTTTCGCCGTCGTGGAGATGGTGGACGCGATTCCCGTCGACGACGTGGTCGATGACGCACTCTTTGAGGTTCTCGTGCGCGTGCTGGGCGCCCTGGACACCCTCGACTACGAACCGACCCTCGTGCCGGCCTCCTTTGGACTTCGACTCCTCGAGTTCGACGGCTCGGCGCCCGTGCTGGACGGGTGCGCGAACTGCGCTCGCGAGGGCCCCCTCGTCGCCTTTGACGCGGCCTCGGGTGGCGCCCTGTGCGCGACGTGCCGCTCGGGAAGTCCTCTCTCAGCGGAGGCGCTCGGCGTGATGCGTCGCATTGTCGGCGGTGACCTCGCGGGGGTGCTGCGCGAGACGCCGGCGGGCGCGGGGGAAGTGTCGGCCCTCGTGCACCAGGCCCTGGAGGTGCACCTGGGTCGTCGATTGCGCGCGTCACGCTCGACGGCGCCGCTCGCCCCGCGCCCGTGAGGCCGATCTCGCTGTACTGGTTCCGGCGCGATCTGCGCCTGAACGACTCACCGGCCCTGGCGGCCGCCGCGGCCGCGGGGGACGTAGTGGGAGTGTTCGTCCTTGACGACACCCTGCTCGCACCCGCGGGCGCCACGCGGCGGACCTATCTCGCCGCGACGCTCGAGTCACTAGATCGCTCGATGGGTGGAGCGCTGTGCGTGCGTCAGGGGGACCCCGCGTCGGTGCTCGCGAGTCTCGCGCGCGAGGTCGGGGCGAGCGCACTGTACGCGACGGCGGATTTTGCCCCCTACGGGCGCGCGCGCGACGAGCGAGTGGCGTCCGCGCTCAGCGCCCAGGGAGTGGCCAGCTTCTTCGTGGATTCGCCCTACGCCGTCGCCCCGGGGCTCGTGCGCACGCCCGGCGGTGACCCGTACCGGGTCTTCACGCCGTTTCGCCGCTCCTGGGAGCGCCACGAGGTGTCGCGAGCCAGTGGCGCCGTTGTCCTAGGCTGGCGCTCGGCGCCGGGCGAGTCGCCCACTGCGGTGGAGCGATTCGGGGGGACCCGGCGTCCCTGGTACTTCGCCGACCTCGACGACGCGCCCGCGATCGTCGGGGCCGTCGGCGAGGCCGACGCCCTGGATCGCTTGGAGCGTTTCGCGGCTCTCGCCGGGTCCTACGCGACGCTGCGCAATCGTCCCGATCTCGACGCGACGAGTCGACTCAGCGCGTTCTTGCACTTCGGCGTGCTGCACCCGCGCCAAGTGCTCGAGCTCGTGGGCGAGGAGTCCTTCGTCGCCGAGATCGCCTGGCGCGAGTTCTACGGCGACGTGCTCTTTCACCGCCCGGACTCCGCGCGCGAGTCGCTCCTGGACATCTCGGCTCGACTGCTCGTCGATCGCGACGACGCCGCGGCGCGGCGTTTTCAGCGTTGGGCGCGCGGCGAGACGGGCTTTCCCCTCGTGGACGCGGGGATGCGCCAGTTGCTCGCCGAGGGGTGGATGCACAATCGAGTGCGCATGGTCGTCGCATCCTTCCTGGTCAAGCACCTTCATCTCGACTGGCGCTGGGGCGCGCGCTGGTTCATGTGGCGCCTCGTTGACGGCGACCTCGCCTCGAACCAGCACGGATGGCAGTGGTGCGCGGGCGTGGGGACCGACGCCGCGCCCTTTCATCGCATCTTCAACCCGACGCTCCAGTCTCAGCGCTTCGACCCCGAAGGCACCTACGTGCGCCGCTACGTGCGCGAGCTCGCCGACGTGGCGGCACCCGACATCCACGAGCCCGGCGCGCGCGGGCGATCCGCCCGGTACCCTGCTCCCATGATTGACTTGGCGGCCGAGCGGCGAGAGGCGCTGGCGCGCTGGAGCCTCGCGCGCTCGTGAGCGATTTCGGCGTCTACGTCCACGTACCCTTTTGCGCGCACCGTTGCGACTACTGCGCTTTTGCCACCTACGCCGACCGTGACCACGTCATGGCGGACTACGTCGACGCCGTGCGCACGGAGATCGCCGCGCGCCGACCCGACATGCCCGAGGCGACGTCGGTCTTCTTTGGGGGTGGGACGCCGTCGCGACTAGAGGCGACCGACCTGCTCGCGATTCTCGCGGAGATCCCCCGGGCGAGCGGCGCCGAAGTGACCGTCGAGTGCAACCCCGAGGACGCGTCGCTCGAGCGCCTCGTCGCCTATCGCGAGGGAGGGGTGACGCGCATGAGCTTCGGCATCCAGTCAACGCGCCCCGCCGTTCTCGCCGACCTCGGACGCCGACACGGCACGGGCGCGCACGTCGAGGTCGCCCAGGCGGTGACGGCGGCCGGCTTTACGACGTGGAACATGGACCTCATCATCGGCTCGCGCGCGGAGAGTCTCTCAGACGTTGCTCAGACGCTCGAGGATCTGCTGGACCTCGAGCATCCCCCGCCACACATCAGCTGCTACGCGCTCACGGCCGAACCGGCTACGCCCTTGGGACGTGATCGGTCGCGCCACCCCGACGAGGACGCGACCGCCGACGCCTACGACCTCGTGGGCGCGACCCTCGAGGCGGCGGGCTACTCCTGGGAGGAGATCTCGAACTGGGCACGTCCCGGGCACGAGTGCCGTCACAATCACCTGTACTGGGACCAGGGCGACTACGAGGGATTCGGCTCGGCGGCGCACTCGCACCGTGGTGGACACCGCTACTGGAACGTGCGTACTCCCGAGCGCTACGTCGCGGCGCTGCGCGAGGGCCGCTCGCCACGCGCCGGTGAGGAGTTCCTCGACGAGGCCACGCGAACCTTCGAGCATGACTCTCTGGCCCTGCGCACGACGACGGGTGTCGCCGTCGAGGCCTTCGACTCTCTCGAGGAGATCGCCCACCTCATCGAGGTCAACGAGGGCCGGGTGCGCCTCGCGCGCGGTGGCCGGCTGCTCGCCAACCAGGTGATCGTCCACCTAGGCGGCCAGCCCTAGTCCACTATCCTTGGCCAATGGGCGAGCACGTACGAGACGAGGATCTCCTCGAGAAGGTCACGAACCTGGCGAAGCGTCGGGGATTCTTCTTTCCCTCCGCCGAGATCTACGGGGGCTTTCGC
This sequence comes from Actinomycetes bacterium, assembly GCA_021779735.1. Taxonomy (GTDB): domain Bacteria; phylum Actinomycetota; class Acidimicrobiia; order Acidimicrobiales; family RAAP-2; genus RAAP-2. The sequence goes on along the minus strand of JAJYAC010000051.1, from coordinate 2,451 downwards.
TCGGCCTACGACTACGGCCCGCTCGGGGTCAACGTCCTGCGCAACGTCAAGAACGCGTGGTGGCGTTCGATGGTCCAGATGCGCGTGGACGTGGTGGGCCTCGACGCGGCGATCCTCGGCCCGCCGGCGATCTGGGCGGCGTCGGGCCACCTCGAGACCTTCACCGATCCGCTGGTGGACTGTCGTAAGTGCAAGGAGCGCTGGCGTGAGGACAAGATCGACGGAGTGTGCCCGAACTGTGGTTCGAGCGAGTTCACCGAGGCGCGGGCCTTTAACCTCATGTTCAAGACTCAGGCCGGTCCGGTGGAGGGTGAGGGCGCGACGGCGTACCTGCGACCCGAGACCGCCCAGGGAATGTTCACCAACTTCGCCAACGTGCTCGCGACCACACGGCGCAAGCCGCCCTTTGGCATCGCCCAGGTGGGCAAGTCCTTTCGCAACGAGATCACCCCGCAGAACTCGATCTTTCGAACTCGAGAGTTCGAGCAGATGGAGATGGAGTTCTTCGTCGCGCCTCCGGAGGCCGACACGTGGTACCGGTACTGGATCGAGACGCGCTTCGCGTGGTACCTCGCCCTCGGGATCGCGCCCGAGAAGTTGCGCCTGCACGAGCACGAGGCGAAAGATCTCTCGCACTACTCGCGCGGCACCACCGACGTCGAATTCGACTTTCCCTGGGGCTGGGACGAGCTTGAGGGCATCGCGAATCGCGGCGACTACGACCTCACCCAGCACGCGAACGCCTCGGGCGTGCGCCTCGAGTACTTCGACCAGGCCACCAATGAGCGCTACGTGCCCTACGTCATCGAGCCGGCCGCCGGCGCGACGAGGGCGATGATGGCCTTCCTGCTCGCCGCTTACGAAGAAGAGATCGTCGAGGGGGAGACGCGCATCGTGCTGCGCTTGCACCCGCGTCTTGCGCCCTACCAGGTGGCGGTGCTGCCGCTTTCCAAGAAGCCCGAACTCGAGGCTCTCTCGCGTGAGGTGCTCTCGCTCTTGCAGCCTCACGTGATGTGCGACTTCGACGTGACCCAGTCGATCGGCCGGCGCTACCGGCGCCAGGACGAGATCGGCACGCCGCTGTGCGTGACGATCGACTTCGACAGCCTCGAGGATCGCTCGGTCACCGTGCGCGATCGAGATTCGATGGCCCAGACGCGTGTGTCGATCGACGACCTGGCCGCGACGATCCTGTCCCGACTGGACTAGGCCGGATCGAGGCTCACGTGCGCCGTGACCGGGATCGCCGCGTTGCGAGGGCTCAGCGCCGGGATCACCATGGCGAGTCCGAGCGCGGCGCCGAGCCAACAGTCGCCCGCCCAGCCAAAGTGCGCGTACAGGGTGCCCGAGGCGAAGGAACCCACTGACGCCCCGACGAAGCAGTTGACCATGTAGGCGCTGTTAACCCGGCTCCTCGCGTCGGGGCGCAGGCTGTAGATGATCGATTGATTGGTGATCTGCATACCCTGCATGCCGGCGTCGAGCACGATCACCCCCAACGCGAGCACCCAGAAGTTGTCGCGACCGAGCCAGAGCATCGCGAACGATGCCGTCACGAGTGAGGCGGCGACGATCGTGGCGGTGCGGCTGCGCGCCCGATCGGCGAGGTGGCCCGCCGCGTTGGCCGCCACGATGCCGGCCACGCCGAAGAGGCCGAAGAGGCCGATCGTGAGGTTCGTGTAGTGAAACGGTGCGCCGCTGAGGTGAAAGGACAGCGTCGTCCACAGCGTCGAGAGCGAGGCGAAGGAGAGGGCGCCGAACCAGGCGCGAAATCGCAGTTGGGCCAGTTCGGCGTACAGACGGGCCGTGCCGGCGACCACCTGGGTGTAGCGCACGCGCTCGCGGGGAGCCTCGCGGGGAAGGGCGAAACCCAAGACGACCGCCATGACGCCCAAGATCCCGGCCGCCACCCAGTACATGGCGCGCCAGCCCGCGACCTGGGCCACGATCCCCGACGCCGTACGCGAGAGCAGGATTCCCGCGAGCAGTCCGGACATGACGTGGGCGATCGTGCGTCCTCGCGTCGGCGGGTCCGCCAAGTCCGCCGCGAAGGGAATGATCATCTGGGTGCCGACCGACGTCAGCCCGGCGAGAAACGAGATCGCGGCGAAGGCGACGAACGAGGTCGTCACCGCGGCGACGGCCATCGTGAGCGCGGCGAGGACGAACATCGTCGCCACGAGTTGGCGGCGGCGCAGAAGATCGCCGAGGGGCACCACGAGGGCGAGGCCCAGCGCGTAGCCCGCCTGAGTGAGTACGACGAGCAGAGACGCCGTCGCCGCGCCGATGTGAAACTCGTCGCGAATCTGGTGCAGCACGGGCTGGAGGTAGTAGAGGTTGGCGACCATCACGCCGACCGCCACGGCCATCAAGAACGTCAGGGCCCGGGTGAGTGGTCGCGTCTCGGTCATGGCCCTCCTCGGCGAGGGAAGGTTAACGGTCGCTTGCCGC
>JAJYAC010000050.1 GCA_021779735.1 Actinomycetes bacterium | reverse complement strand
GGCGTCGACGGTGACGTGGTGCAGACGCACGACGGGCTCGGGACGCTCTTCAATGCCGCGTAGGTAGGCCAGGGCCAGGCGCGCCGGCGTCACACCGACGAGCAGGTCCGGCGGGGCCACGACGAATCCGTCGTCAATGCCGCGCAAGCGCGGAAACGATCGCGCCGCGCGCTCGAGGAGAGAGACGAAGGCGTCCGCCAGACCCGCGTAGGTGCGCAGCTCCAGGAGTCGCGCGAGGAGCACGTCACGTTCCTCCCACCCGATGAACTCCTCGTCGGGCTCTCCGCTGTCGCGTCCGGGCAGCAGGGTGCGGCTCTTCATCTCGAGCAGGATCGCCGCGATGAGGACGAACTCAGACAGGTCGTCCATGGCGATCTCGCGCGCCTCGTCACGCAGGGCCGCGATGAAATCGTCCACGATCGGCGCCAGTTTGACCTCAACTACGTCCATTTCGTGGCGACTGATGAGTTCGAGCAGCAGTTCCATCGGGCCGCTGAAGGACGGCGTCGTCACGACGTAGGTCACTTCGACATGCTACCGGAAGCGTGTCCTGCGCCTCCTCTACGATGGACCAATGCGACTCTTTTCCGGCATTCAACCGACGGGTCCGATGCACATCGGCAACTACTTCGGTGCCCTCAAGCAGTGGGCCGAGATGCAGGACGCCGAGTCCGTGTACAGCGTGGTGGACCTGCACGCACTCACGATTGACACCGACCCGCTGATTCGGCGCGAGTACAGCCTCGACGCGATGGCGAGCGTGCTCGCGGTGGGCGTCGACCCCCTCGTGGGCACCGTGTTTCTCCAGAGCCGCGTCCCCTACCACGCGCAGATGAACTGGCTGCTCGAGTGCGTCACGAGCTTCGGCGAGCTGAGCCGAATGACCCAGTTCAAGGAGAAGTCCGAACGCCAGACCAGCGTGCGCGCCGGGCTCTTCACGTACCCCGTCCTCATGGCCAGCGACGTGCTGCTCTATCGCTCGGCCCAGGTGCCAGTGGGAGAAGACCAGCGCCAGCACATCGAGCTGACCCGCGAGGTCGCTCTGCGCTTCAACAATCGCTACGGCGAGGTCTTCACCATTCCCGAAGCGGTGCTGCCGAGCGCCGGGGCCCGCGTCATGGACCTCCAAGAGCCCACACGCAAGATGTCCAAGTCAGTCTCGAGCCCGCTGGGTACGATCTACCTCCTCGACGACCCCGCCGACGTGGAGAAGAAGGTCATGAAGGCCGTCACCGACACCGACGGCGACGTACGCTACGACCCCGAGGCCAAGCCGGGCCTGTCGAACCTGCTCGAAATCTTTGCGGCCCTCGCGGGCGAGACGCCCGTCGCGCTCGCGAGCCGCTACCAGCGCTACGGCGATCTGAAGGCCGACCTGGCCGAGAGGCTCAACGCCTGTCTCGCGCCCATCGCCCAGCGCTATCGCGAGCTGCGCGCCGAAGAGGGCGAGATCGAACGGGTGATCAACGAGGGCACCGAGCGCGCGAGTGCGATCGCCGGCGAGGTCTACCGTGAGGCGGCCCGGGCGATGGGCTTGCTCTAGACGAGCAGGCTCAGCCACCAGTTCTGGAGGTGGGTGAAGACGTTCGCGCCCACGTGGAACGTGAACGAGTCGAGGATGACGAGGCCCATCACGAGCGGAAGGGCCATCGCCCGAAAGCGGTAGTACGACGAGAGGTGGCGCCTGGGCAGGAGACGCTCAATGATGGCCGAGCCGTCGAGCGGCGGAATCGGCACGAGGTTAAAGACGCCCAAGGTCAGGTTCACGAGTCCGAGGTAGAGCCCGAAGGTGAGCAGGGTCTGGGAGCGAAGCGCGTGAATGGCCACTTCACAGAGCACGTAACCGACGCCACTCAGAACGAGATTGACCGCCGGCCCCACCAGCGAGACGTAGAGGGACTGGCGACGGGGATTGCGCAAGCGCGAGAAGTCAACCGGCACGGGCTTCGCGTAGCCAAATCCTGGCAGGCCCGAGTAGATCAGCAGAACCGGCAGGAGAATCGAGCCGAAGGGATCCACGTGGCGTAGCGGATTGAGCGTCAGTCGGTGGCGCTCCTTGGCGGTGGGATCCCCGCAGAGGTACGCGACGTAGCCGTGGCTGACCTCGTGCAGGACGACCGAGGGAATCAGCGCCACCAGGAGATAGACGTAGGTGCTCATAACCTCACTCGTGGGCCCGCGGGTGCGCGCTCTCGTACTCTTGCTGCAACGACGTCACTGACACCGCGGTGTAGAGCTGGGTCGTCGCAATCGACGAGTGGCCCAGCAACTCCTGAACCACTCTAATGTCCGCGCCGTGGGCGAGCATGTGCGTCGCGCAACTGTGGCGAAAGACGTGGGCGCTGATGCGCGAGCGCTCGATGCCCGCCGCCAACGCGTGACGATCGATGATGAGATCCACGCCCTGGCGCGACAGGGTGCCGCCACGCGCGTTGAGAAAGAGGCGTGACGTCGCTTTCGGCTTGAGGGCGCGTCGACCGTCCGGACCCAAGTAGTCACGCAACGCCTCCTCGAGAGTGTGCCCCATGGGCACGAGTCTCTGCTTAGAGCCCTTGCCGGTGACGAGAATCAGTTTCTCGTCGAAGTCGAGATCACTCAACGTCACGCCCGTCGCCTCCGAGACGCGCACGCCGGTGCCGTAGAGGAGTTCGAGCAGCGCCCGATCACGTTTGTCGATCGCACTGGAACGAGCCATGGCGTCGAGAAGTCGAGCCACCTCGTCTTCACCGAGAGGCTTGGGGAGTCGTCGGCCGCGACGTGCGCCGCGCACGCGCGCGCTCGGGTCGTGGTGAAGCTGACCCTCGTCGACGAGGAACGCGAACCACCCGCGCAGAGTCGAGGTCGCGCGCGAGGCGGAGCTCGCCGCACGGTTCGCTCGCAGGTGAACCAGGTAGCGCTCGAGGTCTGACTCGGTGACCTCGCCCAGTGGGAGATTCTGTCCCTCGAGCCAGTGAAGAAACGCCGTGGCGTCGCGCCGGTACGCCTCGAGGGTGGCGCTCGCGCGACCCTTCTCGACGCTCAGCCAGTGGACGTAATCGTCCAGTGACCGCGCATCGTCAGTCAAACAGGGTCCCGAACACGCGATTGAGCGCTACTGACATTGTCGCGTCGAGCGCGGGTTCTTGACGAAGGGCCTCGCGCAGTTGCTCCGCGCTGAGCCACTCGACGCGCGAGGCACTCTCCTCGGGCCCCTCGGGCGCGCGTTCGAGCACGGTGAGGTCGCGGGCCTCGAAGATGGTCATCAGCTGATCCGTCCAGCCCGGCGAGACCATGACCTGAATCAGTGTGCGCCAGGTGCGGGCCTCGCAGCCGAGCTCCTCGCGCAGTTCGCGCTGGGCCGTGGCGAGCGGGTCCTCGCCTGGAACGTCGCGCGTGCCGGCCGGGATCTCGAGTGTCACGCGGTCCACGGCGGCCCGATACTGACGCACGACGCCCACCTCGCCCGCGTCGTTGAGCGCGAGGATGGCCACCGCCCCGTGGTGGCGCGCGACGTCGCGCTCAAAGTTCTCACCCGCGTGCGCCACGGTGAGGCGCTCGACGTCAAAGACATGTGAGCGCAACACGTGGTCTGAGGAGACGACGCGAAAGCCTTCGCTCACAGCGAGAGTTCAACGGAGGCGGGATTGAGGATGTGGGGCTCGCGTCCCTCCGCGCGCGCCAACGCCGCGCTGATCAATCCGTGAAACAGGGGGTGCGGACGATCGGGCCGCGACTTGAACTCCGGGTGGGCCTGTGTGCCGACGAAGTACGGATGCCCCGGCACCTCGACGAACTCAACCAGTCGACCGTCGGGCGACGTGCCCGAGCAGCGCATCCCCGCCTCCTCGAACTGCTCGCGGTAGCGCGAGTTGAATTCGTAGCGGTGCCGGTGGCGTTCCGAGACCACCGTCGCACCGTAGAGTCCGGCCACGATCGAGCCCTCGTCCAGCATGGCCGGGTACGCGCCCAAACGCATGGTGCCCCCGAGGTCGGCGATGTCCATCTGCTCGGCCATGAGGGCAATAACCGGGGCCGAGGTGGTGAGGGAGATCTCGGTGGAGTGCGCGTCGGCCAGTCCGAGGAGGTGACGCGCGTACTCCACAACCATCACCTGCATGCCCAAGCAAATGCCCAGGTAGGGGATGTCGTTCTCTCGCGCGATGCGCGCGGCGGCCACCATTCCCTCAAAACCACGCTCGCCAAAGCCGCCCGGCACGATGATCCCGTCGAGTCGGCGCAGGCGATCCACGTCGATTTCGGAGGGCACACGCTCGGCCTCGAGCCACTCGACGACCGTCTTGGCTCCCACGGCGTAGCCCGCGTGACGGATGGCCTCGTTGACCGAGAGGTAGGCGTCGGGCAAAGTTACGTACTTGCCCACCACGCCGATGCGCAGGGTCTGCGTGGTGCCGTGAACGCGGCGAACGACCTCTTCCCACGCCGAGAGATCCAGCGGGTGCTCCGAGACGTCAATGCCCAGGGTCTTGAGCACGATGGTGTCCAGACCCTCCTCGAGCAGGTTGAGGGGGATGTCGTAGATGCTCGGGGCATCGACGCCCGAGATCACCGCCTGAATCGGCACGTCGCACAGGAGGGAAATCTTGCGCTTGAGCCCGTCAGAGATCGGTTGGTCACTGCGACAGACAATGACGTCTGGCTGAATGCCGCGCGAGCGCAATTCGGTGACCGAGTGCTGGGTCGGCTTGGTCTTCTGCTCTCCCGAGGGAGCGAGGTACGGCACCAGGGTCAGGTGCACGTAACAGACGTTGTCACGACCCGCGTCTCGACGGTACTGGCGGATCGACTCGATGAAGGGCACAATCTCGATGTCGCCGACAGTCCCACCGATCTCGACGATGACCACGTCGGCACCGAGCGTGCCGAGTCGACGAATACGTTCCTTGATCTCGTCGGTAATGTGAGGAATGACCTGGACCGTCTTGCCCAGGTAGTCTCCGCGACGCTCTTTGGCGATGACGTTCGAGTAGATCGATCCCGTTGTGGTGTTGGACATCTTGGAGAGTGACTCGTCGATGAAGCGCTCGTAGTGGCCCAGATCGAGGTCGGTCTCTCCCCCGTCATCGGTGACGAAGACCTCACCGTGCTCTCCGGGGTTCATCGTGCCCGGATCGACGTTGAGATACGGGTCCAACTTGCACATGGTGACCTTGAGTCCCCGAGACTTGAGCAGACGACCCAGCGATGAAGCGGTCAGACCCTTACCCAGAGAACTGGAGACGCCGCCGGTAACAAACACAAACTTGGTCACCTTGCCCGCACTCTCCACGGAAACACATCCTAGCGGCGACGTCTCTCGGATGAGTCGTTTCGCGCGATTAACTACGTGTTTCCAGAAGCCGAACGGCGAGGGCCCGCGACTCGGCGGCGCCCGCGTCGCCCGCGAGCATGCGGGCGATTTCGCCCACGCGCTCCTCGCCGGTCACTTCGCGCACCACCGTGCTCGATCGCCCGGCGGTGGCCGTCTTCTCCACCACGAAGTGGTGCGCGCCGCGCGCGGCCACGGTGGCCAGGTGAGTGATGGCCAGCACCTGTTGGCGAGTGCCCAATTCGGCGAGGCAGTCGCCAATCTGCTGGGCGACCTGTCCCCCGAGCCCGGCGTCGACCTCGTCGAAGATTGCGACGGCACTGTCCGACGCGGTCTCGAGTGAGATGGCCAGTAGCACTCGGCTGAGCTCGCCACCGCTAGCCACACCCGACACCGGCCCCTCGCTCTGACCGGGGCCGGCACGAAACATCAACTCGACCTCTCCCCCGTCCTCGCCCCCCACGTCAAAACGAAGGGACGCTCCCGCGAGGGCCACGCGCGGTAACTGGCGCGCGAGCGCGCCCTCGAGGGAGCCCGCCGCCTGGCGGCGCGCGTCCAAGACCCGCGCCGCCTCGTCGCGCTCTTTCGTTTCCAACGCGGTGATCACGTCCCCGAGTGCCTCTCGGCTCGCGTGTGCGGCTCTCAGTTCATCGCGGCGAGCGCGAAGCGACGTGGCGGCGTCGATCGCCTCAGCCAGCGAGCCGTACTTGCGCGCTAGGGCGCTCAGGGTGTCGACACGGCTCTCGAGGGCTCTCAGGCGTCCCTCGTCAACGGCGTCGGGGTCGGCGAGCGCCGCTAGGTCGCTCAACGCCTCGCGCGCTCGCGCGAGGGCGTCACGCAGCGTGGTGCGCGCCGCGTCGTACACGGCGCCGACCGGCACGGCGGCCGTCGCCGCGGCCAGGAGCCCCAGTGCGCTCTCGGGTCCGCTGTCGAGCCCCTCCACCACGCCCACGAGCGCCACTTGGCCGTCACGCAACTCACTGAGGCGCTCGAGTTCCTCGAGACAGTCCACGAGCTCGCTCGGTGAGAGGAGCGACGCGGCGTCAAGTTCTCGCAGCTGAAAGTCAATGAAGTCCAGCTCGCGTTCGCGCTCGGCGTCGCTGCCGCCCAGCTCGCTCCAGCGCTCACGCGCCTCGCGCAGCTGTCGACGGACGTCCTCGAGCTCTCCGGTCGAAATCGCCGCGCTCGCGTCGAGAAGTGCGCGCACCTGCGCGCGATGGCGCAGGCGAAGCGAGTCGTGCTGGCCGTGGATCACCACGAGGTCGCGGCCCACACCGCGCAGCGCCTCACTACTTGACGAGGCCGCGTTCAGCGTGCTGCGCAGACGCCCCGACGCGCTGGCCTCTCGGGCCAAGACGACCTCGCGGCCCTCCAGGTCACGAAAGACCGCCGCCACCCGCAGGTCCTCGAGCGAGCCCATTCGTGGCGCGTCGTGTCCGAGACACAGCGTCAGGGCTCCGAGCAGCAGCGTCTTTCCGGCGCCGGTCTCGCCGGTGAGGACATTGAAGCCATCACCGAACTCGATGTGGGCGTCATCGATGACCCCGAGTCCGTGGGCGTAGAGCTCGATGAGACGTGCGCTAGGCATGTCCCTCTCGCAGGCTCTCGCGCAGGCGAAAACCCAGCTCGAAACTGCGCGTCGCGACGACGCGCACGGGCGCAGGGCTCTTGGACACCGCGATTGACTCGCCGGCCGCCAACGAGCCAATGGAGCGCCCATCGGCGACAATCTCAGCGGACTTGTTCAAAGTGACGAGACGCACGACCTTGTCACCATCAACCACGATGGAACGGTCGATGGTGAAGTGCGGGGCGATGGGCGTGATCATCATGACCTTGAGCGTCGCCTCGACGACGGGGCCCCCGGCGGAGAAGTTGTAGCCGGTGCTGCCCGTGGGCGTCGCCACCATCACGCCATCAGCCGAGTAGGTCAAGTACTCGTCGTCGTCGACGAAACTGCGCACGCGCACCATGTTGCCGGCGTGGGCTCGCTCCAGAACGACTTCATTCAGGGCGAACTCCTCGGCCTGGCCGCCCGGTAGTGCGATGGACAGGGCGAGGCGCTCTACGACGTGATCGTGGCGAAGCGAGTGCTTCACGTCATCGACGAGCTCGTCGGGTGGAACGTTGAGCAAGAAGCCCAGTCGTCCCAGATTGACCGCCAGCACGCGCGCGCCGAAGCGGTGCGCGAGCCGCGCGGCACGTAGGAACGTGCCGTCACCGCCCAGGCTGATGACGAGGTCCGACGGGTCGAGGTCGGGAGCGTCCGACGAGTCGAGAAAGAAGGTCTGGGACTCGAGACCCTCCGCGCCCAGACGTCCGCCAACCTCGTGCGCCAGCGCCACCGCGTCCTCGCGGTTCGTGAATGCCGTAAAGAGCAGCCTCGCCACGTTCCTCCTCCGGGCCATCGTAGTAACCCGCGAAGGGCGCTTCGAGGTTTCAGTCCGGTCGCAGCACCGGAATGAGTCGCTCGAGAACTGCGGGGTTGTCAATGGTTGAGGGCACCGGCATGTCCACGCCGTCGGCGATTGCTCGCATTGACTTGCGCAAGATCTTGCCCGAGCGGGTCTTGGGCAGAGCGTCGACGACGTTCACCACGCGCAAACTGACGACCGCTCCGAGTTGATCACGCACCCGATCGACCAATTCCGCTTCGATGACACCGTGCTCGCGCGTGACTCCCGCCTTCAAGACCACGAGGGCCCGTGGCACCTGACCCTTGAGCTCGTCGGCCACTCCGATCACCGCGCACTCCGCCACGTCGGGATGCCCGGCGAGAATCTCCTCAATCTCACCGGTCGAGAGCCGGTGCCCAGCGACATTGATGACGTCGTCGACACGGCCCATCACGAAGAGGTAGCCGTCGTCGTCGAAGTGCCCACCGTCACCCGTGAGGTAGTAGCCCGGGTGCTGGGAGAGGTAGTACTGGAAGAACTTGTCCTCGCCACCCCAGATTCCCGTCATGCAGCCCGGCGCCAGTGGCGTCTTGACGAGGATGAGGCCCTCGGTACCCGCGGGCACTTCGACGCCAGACTCGTCGAAGATGCGCACGTCAAAGCCCGGCACGGGTACCGTCGCAGATCCCGCCTTTGTCGTCATCGCCTCGAGGCCCATCAGATTGGCGGCAATGGGCCAGCCGGTCTCGGTCTGCCACCAGTGGTCGACCACCGGCACACCGAGCAGGTCGCGGGCCCAGGTGAAGGTCTCGGGATCGAGGCGCTCGCCCGCGAGAAAGAGGTACTTGAACGAACTCAGGTCGTAGCTCGAGACGAGTGAACCAGTGGGGTCTTCGCGCTTCACCGCGCGAAAGCCGGTCGGGGCGGTGAAGAGAGCGCGCACGCCGTGCTCGGCGATCACGCGCCAGTAGGCCCCGGCGTCGGGAGTGCCCACTGGCTTGCCCTCGTAGAGCACCGTGGTGCAGCCACTCAACAACGGGGCGTAAACGATGTAACTGTGGCCCACCACCCAACCCACGTCCGACGCCGCCCAAAAGACGTCACCTGGGTGCGTGTCGTAGACGTTTGGCATGCTCCAGCGAAGGGCCACCGCGTGGCCGCCGT
>JAJYAC010000049.1 GCA_021779735.1 Actinomycetes bacterium | reverse complement strand
CAATTCAGGGAGCACGGCCAGGACCTCGTCTCGCACGGTGTGGGCACTTCGACCAGGGCGAATGTTCAGTCGAAAGGGGCTGAGTCGTACCAGCAATGGTTTCGCCTGGGGTCCCTTCATCTCCACGATCCAGTTCGGCTTTAAGGCACCATGGTTGGTGCGCGAAAAAAGAGGTAGGTACTAACTCGGTTCCGCGACAGATCGGACGGCAGGCCGGCCAGCGGACACGCCCCGCGAACCCGGAGGGTCGTTACTCCCGAGGCGCCCGTCGAAGGGTAGCGTCACACTCATCGCGCATCAAATGACGAGGCGCAACTACGGGAAGGTGGTCGACACGATGAAAAGCGGTACGCACCTCCAAAAGATCCTCGCTGGTAGTCATCCACTGCTGCGGCGGGTGGTCGGTGTCGGCGCCTTCTCGCTCGTCCTGGTCGCGTTAATGACCAATGCCTCGTCCGCCTTCAGCTCGCCCGTTGGCAACGTCAGCGTCATAACCGGTCCGGTTTCCGAGTGCCACGCCGGCCCGTCCCCCGGCCTTACGAGACCCTTCACCGTCGCTCTTCACGAACGGCCAAGTGGGCGGATCGTCGCCACTGAAACCCTTTCGACCGGCTCACGTTTGAGCTTCTACGCATTTGCCGTCGCTCAAGGCACCTACTACTTGACGGTCAGCGAGAAGACCTCTACGCCGCCTCGACACGACATCATCGTGAACTCGTCTTCCAAAGGCGTCATCCGAGCGCCGATCCCGACGATCTGCCAGTAGTCAGCTCCACAAGGGCGGGATCCGATCGTTCGGCTCGAATGTCGGATGCGCACCAGTAGCCCGCGGAGTTCGCGCACCATCATCGTGCCTATAAGCCGAACTGGCTCCACAAAATTGTTGTTGATTAGGATATATGACGCTATAAGAAAGTTATGCTGGGCTACGTGTCGTCACTAGTCCCTTGACCCCGCAGCCGTCGAAGTACGTGGCGCGCGGGGTTCTTGCGTCCAGGGCGAGCTGCGCTTCCGACAACTCCGACGATACGCGCCAGCTCATCGTCACTCATCGAAGCCAGCTCGATGCGCTCGAGGAGGGTCACCGGCTGAAGGTGACCCGATCGAAGTAGAGCTCGTACGTACTGGATGTCCTTGTCGCGCCCCGCGAGAAGTTTGGCCACGGCCACGTCGTGCGGTTCAACACACCAACCGGTCACGCCGTTCGTGGCGGGAGTACAGACACCGACGAGACGATCCCGCCATCCCTCGGGGAATCGACAGAGCGCCTCTTCCACACCCTCGGCGTAGTAACCGTGTGTGCTGTCGAAGTGGGTTAGTTCACCGATGGTCCCGTTGATGAGCAGCGCTTTCTCCCCATCAGGATCATGCAGTGCCATAACGTCTGCCTCCATCGAGAGCGTGACGTCACTCGGTAGACCGTCCGGCACACTGCCGAGAATGGACTGGGACCCTACGAGAATCACCTTGTTCTCGCCCAGCACGTCACCGGCCGCACGAATGATGTGCTCAAGCTGTGACCGATTCAACCGAACTCCTCATCGACCGAAGAGCCTCGAGGCGCTCCTCGTCACTCAGCACCCCAGCGAAGGGGCTGTTCTGGCGAAGATCCCGCGCCGCTTGATCCGTGGACGTCATGACTGCCACAAGAGTGTCGAGTGGACCATCGAGAAGGTGAGCCCAGGCATCGAGGTACGAAGAGGCGTGCCCGCCGACGTCCGCTGTCCGCATCACTTCAAGGTTGCGACGGGCGAGTAACACGACAGACTGCGGACGCGCGGAGAGCTTCGCCGCGATCAGCTCGTGCAGTCGCAGGGTTCGCTTCTCCGGCTCGGTCAGCCGGGGCCGCAGCTCGATGACGAGATCACACCCGGAGGCCTCCGCCAAACGCTGCAGGGTCGAAAGTCGTGGCTCATGCCGCCCCGCCTCGTAGTCAACCAGGGTCGGGGCCGAGGTCTTCGCGCGTCGAGCGAGCTCGCGCAGCGTCAGTCCACTGTTGAGCTTCATACGGCGAACGAGCTGAGCTGCTGATGTCACAGTGTTATTATAATACATAACACTAAGAGTGCCACGCGACGCCGTAGAGGCAGTCATTTCGAGGCTCCATTCATCAAGATTTCACAACCCGATAGCGGCCCAACCCCACGCGAACGAGGGCGCCAGCGAGTTCCTCGTCAGCACAGAGGCGCATCAATGCCTTCTCCACCGCCCACTGCCGCCGCAGGTCCTCGTCTGGGTTCAGGCGGACTACCAGGTCCCGCACCCTGAACTCGCCATTCTCATCAACCCGCTCGCGTAGCACCGCCAAGATCTCGTCGCGTACCGTCACGTGCTCCGGACCAAGTCGAACGCCAATCCGGAAGGCCTCGAGGCGAACCAACCACGGTTTCGCCTGGGGTGACTGCACCTCCACGATGACGGCTCGCGGTGCCCGTGCGCCACGGGGCCACCACCTCTCCGGTGGCCCACGCAGTGGTGTACGCGAAGCGGTGACTCTTGCCGGTTGCTCAATGGCCACGAGCGTCCACCCCTCTGACACCGGCGCGTTAGGCGTAGAGCTTTCCGGAGTTGACTCACGACCGAGTACCTCTTCAGATGGGTCCCGTGTCGAAACCGAGATCGGGCGCGAGAGCGCTGGCGTGTCCGCGTAGTTCTCGCCGACGCGTTCAAAGGACTCGTAGCGCCGTTCACGCACCGTTCAATGGCGCGAGCGATACGCTCGGCGGAGAGTCTTGGACGGTGCGCTCGCCATGCGAAGAGTTCGCCAGTGAACACGACGGGGGTCCGCAGTGGATAACAAAGCACTGCAAGAGAGCGAGGAACGCTTTCACCAATTGGTGAACAATATCGACGAAGTCTTCATCTTGCGCACGACCGCGCCGTACCGCTACGTGTACATCAGCCCCGCGGTCGCGAGGGTGTTCGGACTCACGGCGGAGGAGGCAATGGCCGATCCCGCGCGCTTTCTCTCCTTTACCCACCCCGACGACATTGAGTTCGTCCGCCAGACCATGCAGGACGCGGGAAGCAAATCGCGCATCGAAGTCGAGTACCGCATCATTCGTGCAGACGGAGCGGTGCGCTGGGTGTGGACCCGCTACCAACAAGTGGACGTCGCACCTGGTGCTGATCCACTAGTCGCTGTGGTCGTCACCGACATCACCGCCCAGAAGGACGCGCAGCGCGCCGAGGCCTCCGCCCGCGCCGAAGCGACGCGGGCCAACGGCGCCAAGACCGAGTTCCTCTCGCGAATGAGCCACGAGTTGCGAACGCCGATGAACGCAATACTGGGCTTCGCGCAACTTCTCGATATGGAAGACCTGCCTGACAACCAGCGCGAGTCAGTACGCCAGATCATGAGCGGAGGTCGGCACCTGCTCGAACTCATCAATGAGGTGCTGGACATCTCGCGCATCGACTCTGGCCAACTGGCTCTCTCCCTCGAAGCGGTGTTGGTCTCAGATGTCATCGAGGGGGTGACTGACCTCATGGCGCCGCTCGTGGATGCCCGCCACCTCACGCTGCGTTCGCCCCAGGGCGACGTCTGTCGCGTTCACGTCCTCGCCGATCGTCAACGTCTCAAGCAAGTACTGCTCAATCTCGTCTCCAATGCCGTGAAGTACAACCGCGCCGACGGCGACATTCTCCTGACCTGTGACGCCCCCTCGCCCGAGGAAGTCTCCATCACCGTCTCAGATACCGGTATCGGCATCGGCGGCGAGGAATTACGACGACTGTTCACCCCCTTTGACCGACTGGGGCGCGAGAGCACGGGCGAGGAGGGAACAGGAGTCGGTCTGGCGCTCTCGCAGAGGTTGGTCCAACTCATGGGTGGACGAATCGACGTGGAGTCGTCGCCCGGCGTCGGCAGCAGTTTCACGTTGGTGCTGCCAAGAGCACAGTCACTCGTAGCGGGCGACGCACCCGCCTCGCCTGAGGAGTCCGGGCGGGGGCCATCAGGTAGCGACCTGCTCGCCACACCACTCACCGTCGCCTACATCGAGGACAATCCGGCCAACGTGCGGCTGATGGAACAACTGATCGCTCGTCGACCGGGCGTCACCCTGGTGTATGCCATGCAGGGCCAACTCGGACTCGACCTCATCTCCTCATCACCGCCCGGCCTGATCCTGCTCGACCTGCACCTACCAGACATGTCGGGCGAGGAGGTCCTACGGCGACTCAAAGCCAACAAGACCCTCATGGACATCCCCACGGTCATCGTGAGTGCCGACGCCAGTCCCGGGCAGGTGCGCCGTCTCCTCGCGATGGGCGCGACCGCGTACCTCACCAAGCCCTTCGACGTCCAGGAGCTGCTGACCTGGATCGATGACCCTCATCGAACACCGGATCCGATCGAGTAGGACGCCCGCGCGTGGGTGCTCCCAAGCCCGTTGACTACATAGTCTCCAAGAAACGTCAGCGAATCACGCGAGGCGCCGCGGACGCGCCAGCGCGACGTATCGTCTCCGTGCTCACCGACGCAAATGGGACCGTCAAGGTCGAGGCACGAGTTCTCTCAAGCTGGCCGGCACGAAATTGTTCTCGGCGGTGCTCGTCGCCTCGACGAGTTCCACGATTGCCTGGGTGACCTCCGCGGGGTCCATCTGGTTGGACGTCACAAACTCACCCATTGACTGGAAATCCCCTCGCGCGCCCGCGCTGAGAGAACCTTCGCCAAACCACTCCCACATTGACTCCGCCATCCGGTCGTTGAAACCGGTGTTGTACGGACCAGGATTGAGGAGCGTGACGTCCACCCCCAGTCCGGTCAGTTCGCCGCGAAGCGCCTTGCCCATCGCCTCGAGGGCGAACTTGGTCATCGAGTACGGCCCAAAGGACGGCGCGGAGATCACGCCGGCGATCGAGGACACAATGATGACGCGCCCGCTGGCGCGCGGCACCATCTGCTTGAGCACTTCTTGAGTGATGGACAGCGTGCCGAAGACATTGACGTCAAAGAGACGTCGAACGCGCCCGATGGGTACGTCCGCGAGGGGGCCCGTCTCACCGACGCCCGCGTTGTTGACCAACACGTCGATGTCCCACGCGTGGACCAACGACACGTCATCGGTCGTGATGTCGAGTTTCACGACTTCAAAATCCGAGCTCTCCTCTCCCAGCGCGTTCGCCTGCTCGAGTGTTTCGGTCGTGGCGACGACGTGATGGCCACGCCCCGCGAGTGCTCGCGCCGCCATCAGACCAAAGCCCGACCCGGCGCCCGTGATGAGAACGGTCTTGCTCATGGCGACGACCCTATACCGACGTCATCATCACCGCTCCCGGCGGGCCCGTTGCCGTGGCCGTCTGGGGTCTCGGGGCGCGAACAGTAGGGTGGTCGTCTGCAGACGACGATTGGCGCCTGCGAGGAGCGAGTCTCCTCTCGTGCAAAGGGAGTTGTCGCCATGGGCGAACGAAGGCGGTGGGGCGTCATCGTGGCCTTTGCGGGCGTCGCCGCAGTCACGCAAATGGTCTGGCTGACATTCGCCGCGGTCACTACCCCGGCGGCCACCCACTACGCGGTGTCGAGTTCGGCCATTGGCTGGCTGGCTCAACCCTTCGTCTTCGTCTACGTGCTCCTCGCCATTCCCGCCGGGCTGTTGCTGGATCGGAACTTGCGCCTGTGGCTGGGCGTCGGCGGCGCCCTCACCGCGGTGGGCGCACTCGTGCGCGCCGTCGGAGGCTCCTACGGCGCTCTCCTCGCGGGCGCGTTCATCGCCGCCGTGGCCCAGCCACTCGTGCTCAACGCGGTGACCGGGGTCGTCGCCCAGTACTTGCCCGAACGCGAACGACCCAACGGCATTGCGTTCGCCTCGGCGAGCGTCTTCGCCGGGATGGTCCTCGCGTTCGTGCTCGGCATCGTGTTTTCGCACCCCTCCCAGATGCCCGAGCTTGTCGCCGTCCAGGCCGGCCTCGCGGTGCTCGCCGCCCTCGGACTCGTCGCTGGTCTGCGTGCTCGTGCCCCCTTCGCCTCTACGAGTACTCCCCTGGGGGTTAGCGCCTTCGCCGCCGCATGGCGACGGCCCCTCATCCGACTCCTATGCGCCTTCATTGCTCTGCCCTTTGGCGTCTTCATTGCCCTCACCACCTGGACCCAGAGTCTCCTCAAGCCCGCGGGCGTCTCGGCGGACACGGCGGGAGCCATTCTCATCGCGATGGTCCTCGCCGGAGTCGCGGGTTCGGCCATCCTTCCAGTGTGGGCGGCTCGCCACGCGCGCGAAGTCTCCCTCGCGCGCATCGCGGTCCTCGCCACCGCGGCGGCGTGCCTGCTCTTGGCCGTGGCGCCGGGCACATTCAGCGCCTTTGCGAGCCTCGTCGTCGTCGGCTTCTTGGCCCTTTCCGTCTTGCCCATCGTGCTCGAGTTGACCGAACGCGGCGCCCCCGACTCCGAGTCCACCGCATCGGGACTGATCTGGCTCGCGGGCAACGTCGGTGGGCTCGTGGTCGCCTCGATCACGGGGCTGGTCTCGGGACTTCCCCATCTCGCCTTCGCGGTGCTCGCACTCGGCGCCCTGAGCTCGCTGCCCACCCTTCGCGCCCTGCGCTCACCGGTCGCCGCCCTCTCGCCGGTTCGCCGCTAGCCGCACGTTCACGCGAAGTCGGTGGTGACGACCCAGTCACGCGCCAGGTGGGCGTACACGAGTTCATCCGTCCACTCACCCTTGACGAACTCATTCTCGCGCAGGTGCGCCTCTTGGCGCATCCCGAGTCGTTCCAGAAGGTGCCGAGAGGCGTCGTTACGTGCGTCGAGGCGGGCGATGACTCGGTGCGCGTCCAGGTACACCACCGCAATGTCCACCACCACCCGGGCCGCCTCCGTCGCGTAGCCCTGGCCCGCCACGTCGGGTGAGAAGACGTAGCCGATCTCACACGTGCGATGCACGGACGACTCCATGGTGAATCCGACGTGGCCTAGAAAGCGACCGTCACGTTCGACGACGAGGTTGGCCCACTCACCCTCGTGGGGCAGACCACGCCACCAACGCTTCGCGAAGTGTTCGTCGAGCGCCGCGTCATCCATGACGTCGTCGTAGAGGTAGCGAAGCACCCGTGCGTCTCGAAAGAGTCGGGTATGTGCGGGCCGATCAGCGTCGACCAGTGGTCGCAAGAGCAGGCGTTGACTTCGAATCGGCACCGACAACGGGCGAGTCACATTGCGCAGCCTAGGACGCCATCTCTTTACTCCTCAGCGCAGCACCACCGCGATAGCGGCAAAGTGGAGGCCGGCGCCGACGAGCGTGAAGGCGTGGAAGAGCTCGTGGTAGCCAAAGACACGCGGCCACAGTCGCGGACGCTTCGCGGCGTAGGCGACAGCCCCCACCGAGTACGCCAGGCCGCCCGAGACGACCAGCCAGAAGCACGTTGAACCACCTCCGCGGTAGATCTGAGGCAACACGGCCACGGCGGCCCAACCTACGACGAGGTAGGGCAACGTGTTGACCCACTTGGGCGTGTCCAGGGCCAGCTGGCGAACGGCGATCCCGGCGGCGGCGCCCGTACCAATGAGCACGAGAAAGACGGTTCGAATCACGCCGTGCATCGTGAGCCCGGCCACCGCGAGGTAGGTACCGGTGATCGCGAAAAAAATCGCCGAGTGATCGGCCCGACGCCACGCTCGTCTTCGCGACGCCGACCACTGCACGCGGTGAAATATCGCGCTCGTGAGCATCATCACGTCCACTCCCACGACGTAGAAGAGCACCCAGCCAACCTGGGACCACGTGTGCGATCGCACCACGAGAATCGGCGCACACGCGAGCAAGACCACCGCACCGACCGCGTGAAGCCACCCGCGCATGACGGGCTTAACGTGCGATTCGCCCATCGTCGACGACTCGTCAAGTTCCACCACTCCACCCTAAGTCGTGGCGCGTAGCCGCTTCTCGACCGTCACGCGGCGCCCGTTGGCGCAAACACCGTGTCCGTCACCGCTGGTACGAGGCCGTCGGTGAGATAACGAACTGAGGGCGCCGTGCCCGTGGTCACGACCAAGAGTCGTCCCGCGCTATCGGCGAGGACGAACCACTTGCCCGTCGCGCTCCACGCCGGATCTGAGAACGAGTACTCCACCGGCACGCCCACTGAGAGCAGAGTCCGGCTCGTCGAACCCGTCGACAGGCTCAGTGAGAGGGTCCCTAGGAACACACGCGACTCGACGACCTGTCCCTGGGGACCGACGGCGCTCGTCGACGCAACCGGTGGGCCCCACGCGACATCGCGCACGGCACCAGTCACCGAGTCGACGACCTTGCGCCACTTGTTGGCATCGCGACTCGTGACCTCAAGGTTCCCGTCGCTCAGCCACACGATCGCCGCCTCCTTGACCGGCGTTCGCCGCCACGCCACGCAGAAGAGCTGGCGCGGAGGTCCACCGCCCGCGGCGATCACGTCAAAGCAGTCCCGCTTGACCTTGCCCTCAACCACACCCACGCGCTCGTAGGCAACGGTACCCACGATGTTCGCGTCGGGGTGAGAACGCAGCGAGGCGAACGAGGGCAGCGCCGTGGCGATCCGAGCCGGGCCACCCACGATGAGGAACGTGGCCACGCCCACCAAGGCGACGCCGGCGAGGACGAAGAGAACCCACCACGGATGACGCGGTGGCGCAACGTCGCTGGGGTGGCCCTCACTGGAATCCATCGGAACTCCTCGCTCGCGCCGGCAACCCCTCGCCGTCACTTCGACCGTACTACCCGTTCTGGCGAGGGGAAGTGGTCAGCGAATCCATTAGCGGCGAACCAATCGGCCGTCACTCGCGACTACTACGTCTTCCAACTCGCCGGCGTGAGACTGGATGACGCGCGCCGACGCCTCGTTGTCGTCGTTACACGTCACGAGCACATCGCCGACGCCCTCGGCGCGCGCGACGACGAGCGCCTGGCCCAGCAGTGCGCGCGCGTAG
>JAJYAC010000048.1 GCA_021779735.1 Actinomycetes bacterium | reverse complement strand
CGCTCGTCTTGATACTTCTCAGCACGTCGCTGCGCGACCCCTGGACGACGGCGCTCGATCGCCTCGTCGAGGTCGCCCTGGGGGCGCTGATCGCCGCGGCGACGTATCTGCTCTGGCCGACGCCCTCGCGCGCGGGCGTCGTCGCCGCCGAGGGTCGACTCTTCGCGAGCCTGGCCACCTACTTCTACGCGGTCGCTCCCCTGGTGCACGGCGACGCCCATCGAGGCGACGTCGTGCGGGCCTCGCGGGCCGCGCGTGTGGCCTGGGGCGAGGCCGAGGCCGCGGTGGGCCGCTCGGTCGTCGAACCGCCCTCGACGCGTCTGGCCCCCGCCGACGCCCAGGGCCTGCTCTCGGCGGCGCTGCGCATCCTGCGCGCGACCCACGCCCTGCGCATCGAGGCCGAGCGAGGCGCGACGACCCCGCCCACACCCGAGGTAGCTCACCTCGAGGGAGCCCTCGGCGCCTCGCTGGGACAGCTGAGCGACCTCCTGGCCTACGAGGACGCCACCGCGGGGCTCGACCTGCGCCGCCTCTGTGATGGCGCCGAGTCCTCACTCGCGCACGCGAACGCCCCGGCCTCCATTGCCCTGCACTTTGACGAACTGGTCAACGCCACCAACACCGCGCGCCACCTCGTGCGCTCGGTTCTCGCCCACGAGTGAGATCGATGGCGAGTTCGCCCGCGCCTCGCTAGTCTCGGCTCAACGCCAATGAGGAGGCAACGTGTTCAAGGGATTCAAGAACTTCCTGATGCAGGGCGACCTGATCGTCATCTCCGTGGGACTCGTGGTGGCCCTCGCGTTCTCGACGCTGATCAAGGCCTTCACCGACTCCATCGTCACCCCTCTCGTCAGCGCGCTCGAGAGCGCGAGCGGCAAGACCCCGGGCCTGGGCTGGACGCTCAATGGGCAGTTCATCAACGTCGGGGCGTTCATCTCGGCGATCATCTACTTCATCATCTTCATGGCGGTGGTCTACCTGGCCCTCGTCTTGCCCTACCGCTCTTACATGGCCCGCCAGGGCAAGAAGGTCTTCGCGGCCCCCACGCCGCCCGCGCCCACCAAGACCTGCCCCGAGTGCCTCTCGGCGGATCTGCCGGCGGCCGCCACCAAGTGCTGGCACTGCGCGAGCGTGGTCGCCTGAACTAGTCGGCGCGCTCGAGGGTGGTCCCCTCGACGAGGGGCCCCTCAAAGCGAAAGCCCGCCTCGATCACCTCCACGAGAGCTCTCACGGCCTCGGCGTCGTAGAGAAGCCCCGCGCCCTCTAGCAGTTCGCCCATCGCCGCCTCGACGCCCAGCCCGGGCCGGTAGGGACGGTGCTGGACCATGGCCTCAAAGACGTCGGCGACCGCCACGATGCGCGCGGGCACGATGATCTGCTCGCCGCGCAGGCCCTCGGGATAGCCCGAACCATCCAGGCGCTCGTGGTGCTGGAGGGCGACCTCGGCGATGGGCCAGCCGAGCGACGCCCGAGCGAGGATCTGGGCGCCCACGCGCGGGTGGGTTTGGACGAGCTCGTACTCAAGGGGGTCGAGACGACCGGGCTTTGTGAGAATCTCCGCGGGCACCGTCATCTTGCCGATGTCGTGCACCTCCGCGGCGCGGCGGATCTGACCCACCAGGTCCGCCGCGAGGCCCAAGCGGAGGGCGATGGCCTCGCTGAGAGCCCCCACGTTGGACTGGTGGCCCGCGGTGTAGGGATCACGCGTCTCAACTACCTGGGCGAGGGCGCCCAGGGTGCCGTCGAAGGCGCGCGCGAGGTGCGTCAACGCCTCCACGTGCTCGGCGCCGACTTCGATTACCCGGGCGATCTCCGCGAGTCCCTGGGTGGTCACGTCGTCAAAGTCAAAGGACCGGCGTCCGTAGAGTACGAGGGCGGCCGCACGAGAGTGAAGGACGAGAGGCAGGGCGATGACCGAGCGATACCCACGCTCGACGTCACTCGCGGCCCACGAGTGAGAAAGACCCGCGAGGTCGTTCTCGACACGCACCTCGCGCGCGCTAAGTGCGCCCACGACGGGGCCCTCGGCCTCGAGGGCGCCACAGCCGGCACCCTCGAGATCCGGTGCCGTGGCGACGGCCAACTCCGCGACTCCCTCAGGGGTATCTGCGACGAAGGCCACGCACGCGTAGCCCAGTGAGACAACCAGCGACGCCGCAGCGCCGGCGAGAAACGCGCTGGCCTCGTGGGACTGGACGATGAGTTCGTTGATGCGCGCCAGGGCGTGGAAGGTCTTGTCGCGTACCACCCGTTCGGTCTGGTCATCAAAAGTAGTGATCACCCCGCGCACGACGCCGTCGCTGATGATGGGCCAGGCGTCGATCAGGATCCAGCGCCGGGCGCGCTGGGCGTTGTCCACGCCCATCACCACCGAGCGACAGATCTCGCCGCGGCGCAGCGACACCATCGCCGGGTGATCCTCACCAGCGAAGGTCGAGCCATCTTCGTGCACGGCCCCCCACGAGGGATCAAACGAGGTGCGCCCCATCATCTGATCAAGGGTGAGACCCAGGAGTTGCGCCGCGGCGACGTTGGAGTCCACGATGACGCCCGCGGCGTCCTGGAGCACGAGACCCACACCCATCGAGTCAATGAAGTCACGCGAGTTGAGCGCGAGGAGTAGCTCTGTCGAGATTGACTCTTCGTCCACGACTCTCCTTCCCCGTCGCCCCGACGATAGTGACTTCGCGCCGTTGCTGTCCGGTTTCGTCGAGTCGATGGCGCGAGGCTAGTTGTTGCCCATGACGAGACACCGCGACGTCATGGGTCCACTCGGGGTGAAGACGCGCACGACCGCCGAGAAGCGCCCGCGTCGGCCAAAGAGGCTCGAGGACATCGTGACGGTGCTGCGCCGGATGTTGAAGGTCGCCACGTAGCGATACGACGCGACCGCCTCCACGTGCGTACAGCTCGTGCCCGCGAACGCGTAGAGCGCCACGTAGGAGACGTCCTGGGCACCGGTGACGCTCCACTGGGCCCGCAGCGTCGAGCCCAAGAAGGAGACGCGCGCGAGCGAGACGGTCTTCACCGCTCCGAGCGCGCCCGCGGGAAAGTCCCCCACCTCGCTCTGCCAGGTGAAGGTGAGAGGCGGCGGCGCGCCCGCGGGCAACTCGACGAGCTGGGCGAAGGACGACTGGCCCCTCACGAGGGCGTAGGCCGCACCGAACTCGCAGGTGTCACACCACAGCCCAACGCCCGCGTTGAAGTGCGGCGCGTTGCCCAAGAGCTCGTCGCGGTGAGCCCAACAGCCCCGGTCCGACGCCGACGTGCAGTCAATGTTGGACGTCGCGGCGCGCGAGCCACCCCAGCCGTCGTCGTAGATCATGATGTAGTCCGACGCCAGGACGCTGTAGCCACCGGACCACGACGCGCCAAAGCCCGCCGTGCCGAGCGCGTTAAATCCCACTGCGAAGCCCTTGGCGAGGTACGGGTCGTTGTTGGTGAGGGCCGCGAGCATCGCCTCGTGACTGAGCTTCGCGTTGAGTCCCAGGTACGGGGGATATCCCCGGGCGATGCGTTCGAGATCGGTGACGACGAGCATCTGCTGGGCGGTAGAGAGGCTCGCCCAGTTGCTGGGCAGAACCATTGGGGCCAGGTTCTCGCGAGTGCGCGCGTTATTGATCGCCTCCAGCACGTAGTTCGTGCAGGCCACATCGTTCGTCAGCACCGGCCAGGTCAGCGTCGTCGACACGCAGGGATTCGTGCACGCGTAGCTTCCCGGCGAGCCACTGCAGGGCCCCGAGGAGAGGAAGTTGGGACTGGGCAGGATATTCTGGGCCGGGTTACTCGGCCCCTCCATGGCGAGAGGTGGCGCGCTCGAGGACGCGGCCCAGAAGAATCCCACCGCCGACACCGCGACGGCTCCGGCGACGAGGCGCCCGAGGCCGTGTCGCGTGACGAGGGGGATCACCCCGGCCACCAGCGCGCCCCGAACTCGCGGCCCCGCGGGGTCGTGGTGACGCGCGCCTCTGTGCACACGCGAAGTCTGCCAGGCCCCAATAGTTCCTGCACAGGGGGGTGATTCTTGACTCGCGACGGAGTAGTTTTGCCTTGAGGCGCGGGCCAAGAGAGGGGCGTGGTGATGGAGGCCAGGACAGCCAGCGTGTCGGTGCGCCCGAGCGCGCCGCGCAATGTCACCCCCCTGCCGTTCAATCTGCTCAAGCGCGACGTGTGGCTGCACGCGCTGATCGCCGCGGCAATCCTCGCCTACTGCGTCTCGAGCGTCGCGGTCGCGCGACCAAGTGGCATCGACACCTTTTGGGACGGCGTCTTCTTTCCCGCGAGCGAGGTCCTGCCCGTGATCGCCATGGTGCTGTGCGCCTGGCGGTGGCCGGCCCAGCGACTGGCCTGGCTCACCATGAGTGCGGGGATCATCGTGCACGCACTCGGCGACCTCACCTACGCGTTTCACGACGCGAACCTGGTCCCCACACCGGTGCCGGCCTCGAGTGACTACCTCTTCTTTGGCGCCTACGCGCTGCTCGTGCTCGGTGTCCTCCTTCTCACCCAGAGCCACGTCGGGCGCGTGCGCGCCGCGCTGAGAATTGAGGGACTCGTCGCCGGCCTCGCGGTCGCCGCCCTCGCCGCTCTCTTTTGGTACGGACCGGTGCTCTCCTCGAGTGGTGCGCTGTGGCGAGTAATCGTCGCCGACGGCTACCCCGTGGGCAACCTCGTCTTGCTCGTCCTCTTGATCTCGAGCCTCGCGCCCTATCGCTACCAGCCCAACGTGCCGGTCGCCCTTTTACTCGGCGCCGTCGCGTGGTTCGTCTTTGGCGACGTCGTCTACTTCAACCAGGCGACCTCGGGCAACTTCGTCTCGCGCACCTTCCTAAACGCCACCTGGCTCGTCGGGCTCTGGTTCGCCGGGCTCGCCGCCACCGCCGTTGACCGGCGACGCTCGGGCGCGCTACGACGAAGTCGCCCCAGTGAGAGTGGCGCTCGATGGGCGCCCGTGGTCGCGGGGGCCGCCTTCCTCGCCGTGGCCATCAACTACCTCATCGTGCCCGACGTCAACACCGCCTCCATGCTCCTCGCCGGACTCGGCCTGGTGCTCGTGGGCGCGAACGTCGTACTCGCCAAGCGAGACCTCGCCCGCGCGCTCGACGAGCGCCAGGGCGTGGACCCGGTCACCGGACTACCCGACGCGGCATCCTTTCTCGAGCAGGTCGAGAGCTGGCTAGAGGGTGAGGGCGTGGTGGGCGTCGTCGTACTCGACGTCGTCGACTTCGCGCAGGTGAATGGGACCATTGGCTACGCGATCGCCGACGAGCTGCTCTGGGTGATTGGCCGACGCGCGCAGTACCGCCTCGCGGACCAGGGGATCTTCGCGCGACTCTCTGGCGACGACTTCGCCTTTGGCGCGCGTGTCGCCTCCGCGAGCGAGTTCGCCGCGCTCGCGAGCGTCGTGCACGGACTCGTCGCCGACCGCTTCCACCTCACCGGTTTTTCCGTCGGTGTCGAGGGGCGCATCGGCCAGGCCAGCGCGCCGGCACAATCGATCAGTGCGAGCGATCTGTTGGCCAACGCTCGCGTCGCACTTGAGAACCACACTCCCCCGCTCTCGCCTCTCTAGGTCGCGAAGCGCACTCCTCGACCTCGCGAGAAGTCGCCGCGCGATGATTCCCGATCTCGCGAACACCACGGGCCCCCGAGATCGGGGACTCACGACGAAAAAGCCCCCATCGGCTCGGTGAGGGAGACGTGCTACCTAGACGCGCAGCCGGAGCGTGACGCTACATGACGAGACGCGATGGAGGGCCAACGGCCCTCCATCGCGTTCTACGCGCAACAGTGTCGCGCGGCACTACTTACTCTTAGTAAAGAGTGGGAAGTTGCTCAAATAACGCGAACGTTTTGAGCCTCTTCACCCTTCTTGCCGGGCGCGGCGTCGAACTCGACGCGCTGACCCTCTTCGAGGTTCTTATAGCCCTCGCCCTGGATGTTGGAAAAATGGACGAAGACGTCATCGCCCTGATCACGGGAGATGAAACCAAATCCCTTGTCAGCGTTGAAAAACTTCACAGTTCCCTGTGCCACAAATACTCTATTCTCTGCACGATAGATCAACCTTTTTGATCCACTCGCTCTTGAACACTCTACTCGCTCGCGCCGGTCAAGAAATCACGAAGTTGAAATACCTGAATTCGCGCCACACTGAACTCCGAGGGCGAATGAGCCAGCTCACCAGCACGGCGGCTTCGCCACCCATGTCACTTGCGGCGCCGGCACACCGCTCGTTGGCCGTGTCAGAGAGGATCAGGCGTACGCCGAGCGCGTCACCGGTTGAAAGCAACGTGATGTCCAATTCCGCGTCGATGTCCGAGGCGGCCCCGCGTCGGCGTATCGCGCAAGTGCGTGGCCGATGAAGCAGTGGTGTGAGGCACGCCACGACGGTTTCCGCCCCACTGGCCGGCGTGTCGGCGTGCCGTGGACGTAGATGACGTTGTTCGCCAACACTTTCGCCACTGGAAGTCTCAACAGAGCAGCTAGATCCGCCGACGTTCGACGGCACGCCAGAAGAGACGTGCGAGCACGAGCAGCGCGCCGAGAACGAGGAGCGTAAAGAGCGCCGGACCCGAAAGCCGGATTAGCCACTCGACGCCCGCGACGAAGCCCCGAATGGCGTCGTGCCACGCGCGAACGATCCCCGAGACGTGCCCGGGCGGCAGAGCACCGGTCGCCGTCGCTAGTGAAACGCTCAGCGTGGCGTCGCTCGTCTGCGCGTTGAGGACGTTGCGCTCACCCTTGAGCTGCTCGATCTGACTCTCAATGGCGTCGAGCTGCGCCTGGACCGCGAGGATGCCCCCGATCGTGGTGGCGTGGGTCATGATCGCGAGGTACTGCGAGCGACTCGCCTCCTCGGCCACGAGACGCGCGCCCAGGTCGACGTACTGGCTCGTGACGTCCTGGGAGGTCGTCACGAGCGACGTCGCGCGCCCGAGTCGCGGGACCTGGTTCACCAGCGTCGCGAACTCGTGCTGGGGCACGCGCAGGACAATCGTCCCGGTCGCGAAGCGTCCCGCCGCACCTCCCACGTAGGCGCGAGAGCTGACGACAGATCCACCATCGCGCGACGCGAGGTTCCCCAACGCGCGAAAACTCGACTCTATCCCCGTCGTCACGCGCAGCGACACCGAACCGCTCGAGGCGATTCGCGGCGCCAGGCGCAATGCGCGTGCCGTGAGAGGCGATCCCGTCGTGACGACCCCTCCCTGGGCGCCCAAGGACGGTGACGGTGCCGACTGGCCCGTGCCCACCACGAGCAGACCGGTGCCCGTCGGTGGCAGCGAGTGAAACACCTTCATCGCCGAGGTGCGCGCCGGCGTCTCGGCGCGTACCAAGGGCACCGAGGCCACTCCCACCACAAGGGCCGCGGCGGCGCCGAGAAGTACCGTGCGTGCGCGTCGCGAGCTGTGAAAGAACGCCACGGCGCGCGACGATGCACGCGACGTCTCATCGCCGCGCGCGCTACTCGCCGCCTCGAGGATCCGCGTCGCTGCGTCCTTGGCGGGCGCGAACGAGTCGGCGACGTCTTCTAGGGCCCTCGCGAGAACCTTCTCGTCCACCATGGTCACAGCGATACCTCCTGAACGTGAGATGAGGGCGCCGGCCCGTCCTCACCCAGCGCGGCGTGCGCGCCGAGACGGCGACGGGCTTCGTGCAGGCGGGACTTCACGGTTCCCAGCGGGCGTCCGATGGTGGCCGCGATTTCTCGCTCCTCGAGATCGGCGTAGTAGCGCAGCACGACGACGACTCGCAGGTGGCTCGGCAACGAGGACAGCGCGGCGAGAATCGCCTGGGAGCGAGCCACGCGCGTCGACACGTCCTCCTCGGGGGCCAGCGTGTCGAGCGCCTCGATATCGCGGCGTCGGTCGCGGTGGGGAATCTCTCGTCGCAGGTACGAGTTACACGAGTTCACGACGACGCGATAGAGCCAGGCCTGGAGGTTCGACTCGCTCTCGAGCGAATCACGGAACTTCCACGCGCGCAGGTACGCCTCCTGGACGGCGTCTTCGGCGTCGGCGCGGTTGCCGAGGATGAGATAGGCCGCGCGCACGGAGCGGGCGTAGGTGACCTCGAGCCACGACTCCAAGGAGGTGCTCGCCGGATTCTCCACCACCACCGCCTCTCGACACTCGTTCTCACCATGTACGACGCGCGGACGAGCTCAAAGGTTCACGACACTTCACGTCACTATGTTCCTGTCAGAAGGCGCCGAAACCTTTCCGCACCACGACGTGGTCGCCAAACGCCCCGTCTCCCTGCTTCTGGAACCAATCTCGTGACGCCCACGGAGACGGATCTACACCACTCGGGATGCGAACTACCTAGGCTG
Organism: Actinomycetes bacterium; assembly: GCA_021779735.1. Lineage (GTDB taxonomy): Bacteria > Actinomycetota > Acidimicrobiia > Acidimicrobiales > RAAP-2 > RAAP-2. The sequence continues at coordinate 573 of JAJYAC010000048.1, read as the reverse complement.
CGCTACAGAGGGGAGACGACGGGTATGAGTGAGTACGTCGATTGGCCGATGGGCACGCGAGACTCCGTCGGGCTCGCGGTACTTCTGCCCGGCCAGAACTACCCGGCGACCATGCCTCTGCTCACCTTCGCGGGTCACGCGCTGAGTCAGTGCGGGTGGCGGGTTCGTGCGGTCTCGTGGAACGCGCCGGATCTCAGCCTCAAGGACACGATTGAGTGGGTGGGTGCCCAACTGAGGGACGCCGTTGAAGAGTTTGACGGCCGAGTGCTCGTCGTCGGCAAGTCGCTCGGGACGTGCAGCGCGCACTACGCAAGCCAGCACGGCTACGACGCCATCTGGCTGACACCGCTGCTAGGCCTACCCGAGGTCGTCGAGGCGATGTCGCGCAACGCGGGCCGACAGCTCCTGGTCGGCGGAACTGAGGATCCCGCGTGGGACTTCGAGACCGCGCGCAGGATCAGTGAAGACGTCGTTCAGATCAAAGGCGCCGACCACGGAATGTTCGCTCAAGACGCAGTTCGCACCGCCGAGGTGCACGTCGAAGTCACTCGTGAGATCGTCCGGTGGCTTCGC
>JAJYAC010000047.1 GCA_021779735.1 Actinomycetes bacterium | reverse complement strand
CGCAAGCAGCAGGGCGTAGGGCGTGAGCTGGTGACTCATTGCCGAGGCGAAGACGATGAGGCCCAGCAGCGCGAGAACCGCGAGCGTGACGTGCGACTCCCAGTTCGCGGACGCGTCGTGGCCCTCGGAACGCGCGCGATGAAGCGTCGCCAGCGTCGCCCCGAGGCGCTCTCGAGGTCCCCTCGTCACGTGGCGCGTCGTGCGAGCCCGCCAGCCGGCCAGCACCGTCCCGATGACCGTGAGGAAGAAGAAGTAGTTGAGCGCCTGGGGCGAGAAGTAGTCCTGGTAGATCCAATTCGCGCTGTAGAAGAGTGCGATGCCGAGGAAGCCCGCGCGCCGGCTGACCCCACTGAAGCGGGCGATGACGAGCAGGGGTGCGAGGTAGGACAGTTCGATGACGAAGGGAAACCAGCGCAAGAGACCCAGAGCGTTCGCCTGGCCCGTCACGGCGACCACGACGGCCGCGAGCGAGAAACCGCCGGGCCAAGAAAATCGCGCGTCGTAGTTCATCAGCGCGTGTCCGTGCTGGACGATGTACTGCGTGAATCCGGCGTGGAACCACGAGTCGGTGAGAGCCGCAGTGGGCTCGATGGCCGGAGCGGTGGCAAAGAGAAAGAGGACGAGGACGCCGAGCATCACGCTCAGTCGCCCCGGCGAGAAGTCGTCGCGCGCTACTTCGACACTGAAGCCCACGACCACGAGAGCGAGCCCCGCGAAGTACCACCACCCCAAGATGCTCACGAGTCCGAGCTGACCCATCGCCGAGAAGCGCGCCTCGTGCACCGCGACGATCCACAGGGCGAGGGCCACCACGACAAAGCCCCACCACGGGCTGGGACTCGCCGTACCCGCTCGCGCTCGGTCGAGCATTCTCACGCTAGGCGAACGTGGCAAATCGCACGACCACGAGGACACAGAACAAGACGCCGAGAGCGCCGATGGAGGCGTCGAGGGCGAGCGACACCCGTCGAGTGAGCGCGAGGGACGTCGTACGCGACCACACACGCACCGCGAGCAACACCACGAGCGCGCTCAACGTGGCAACCGACGCGGGTGGCAGGGCCAGCGCGCCCGCACTCGCGATTACGACACCCCTCACGATCGCACCCTCCCTCGCCGCTCCCCACGCGCCTGCCACGCGAGAGACGGCACGCAGGCGAGACCCACCACCACCTCCAGGGCGAACGGGCGCCAGATGTCCAGGGCGGTCATCGCTTGGGCGAGGATGATGAGTAGCGCGAGGCTCGTGGCCACGCTCAGGCTGATCTGGAGTGCGGCGTCGTCGAGCTTCACGAGACCCACGAGGGCCCAGCCGGGCACGAGAGTGACGAAGACCAGGCCGGCGACAAAGCGCGCGGGCCCGTGCACGTGGGCCAGCGCGAGGATCAGCGAGAGCACGTCGACGGCGAGCAGAGTTCGTGACAGAGCCCGCGTCGCCACCAGGCGTGTGCCCCTCGACGACGCGACGTCGCGCGTCACGCGTGGGCCCCTCGGCCCACTCGTCGGCGACTGCTGACGTAAGCGATCGGCCCATAGAGCATGCCAAGCAGCTGGATGAGCACCGAGTACCGCGGGTAGCTCGGCGCGTGGTGCTCGGAGCGCTCGCGCCGCGGCCCCAAGACGTGACGCGCCCCGTAGGGCACGCGGCGCAGTATCGGCCAGGCCTGTGACGGATCGCGCGCGATGATGGCGCACAGCATCGCGCTTAGTCCCACGCCGTAGTCCCACAGCTGAGCCAGGAATTCGCGCTCACCGCGTCGGTGGTGGTGACGAACGAGAGCCGCGGGCTCGAATCCGACGACTCCCCCGGCGAGCACCAGCAGGATGAAGAGCGCGACATCCTCTCCCCCGCGCGACGGGGTGCCGATTCCGAGGGCGGGGTCAAAGCCCCCGACGCGGGCCAGCGCCTCGCGACGAAAGGCCATGTTGAGTCCGGCGCCGTAGCTGCGCGGCGAGAACGGGAACAGGGCGTTGTCCTCGTGGTGGCTCATACTCATCGTCGTGGCGTGAAACCCTCGTGCGAATCCGCCGTAGTACTCCTCGAACCAGAGCTGGGCCGGCGTGTCGAGTTCGTGGGGCAGCACCAGTCCCCCCACGGCCTCGAGGCTCGCCTCCAGGGCGAAGCGAACACCCAGCGCGCGCAGCCAGTTGCGCTCCACGACGACGTCGTCGTCGGTGAAGGCGACGATCTCTCCCGTGGCCCCGGCGATCCCCCGGTTGCGTCCGGAGGAAACGCCCCGCCGTCTCTCGACCTCCACGCGCAGGCGAGGGTCGCGCACGAAGGTGGGCAGGGGCCCCCTCGGCTCGACACGGTTGTCTATGACGATGACTTCAAAGTCGGGGTAGTTGAGGGCGAGCAGCGACGTCACCGTGTCGACGAGCTCGCGTGGCTCTTCACAAATTGTCGATACGACGATCGATGCTCGGGGCAACAGCTCGTCGGGAAACGACTCGACGGCCAGTGGAGCCACGCCCGCGCTTCTCTCGGCGAGGTCGCGACGATCACTCGCCGAGAGAACCCCCTCCTCGACGATCCCCTCGATGACGCCCACGACCTGACCGCGCTGCAGGGCTTCGACCCACACGCGCGATCCCGTCGGGGCGTCTACGCGAACGTCTCGCGCGAGGTCCCCCACGTCGACCTGTACTCGCGCGATGGAGGGTGGAGTCGCGGCGTCGACGTCGTGGGCCGCGCCGTTCGCGGGGCCAGTGGGTGAAGGCGTCTGCGTGTCGTGGCGGCCCGCGACCGCGCTGGCCCACGCCAGGCCACCAACCGCGCACGCTGACCCCGCCACGATGAGTCCCAGGCGTCGCAGAGCCGATGGCACGTCGCGGCGAAGCAACGCCACGCCCGCGGCGACGTCGCGCGGGATCGCGCCCGCCAGGTGACCGCGTTCGGAGCTCAGGCTCGCCGACGCGCCGACGCGCCGGGCTATCGCGGCCTTGGACAGGCCCTCAGCCCAGCACCGAGTCCAGAAGTAGTGCCAGGTCAGTCGCGACTCGGGCACGCGGTGGTGCACGATCGCCTCTCGGTTGAGTACGAAGTGCTCCTGGGGATGGAGGCGGGCGTAGCGAATGCACAGTTCGGTCTCCTCGCCACCGAGCGGAACCTTGCCGATACGTCCGATGCCCGGCGTGAAGCCCCCCACCTCGTCGAAGAGTCGCCGACGAAGGGCCATATTCGAGCCGATGGGATTGCGAATCTCTCCGCCGCTCTGGGGCAGTCCCTCGTAGCTGCAGCCAAAGACCCAGAGAAACGACCCGGGAAACCACGTGGGAGCCACACCCGGCCACTCGGGGACGATCCATCCCCCCGCGCCCACCACGCTCTCATCGGCAAAGGACGTCTCGAGGTGCGCTAACCAGTCGGCGTCGGCGTAGGCGTCGTCGTCGAGAAAGACAATGAGGTCGCCGGTGGCCGCCGACACGCCCGTGTTGCGCGCGCCCGAGAGTCCCTGGAGCGAGCCGTTGGCGATCACCAAAGCACCAGAGAATTCGTGCGCGGCCCTCTCCAAGAGCGCCTCGTTGTGGTCGATCACCACGACGATCTCCTCGGCAAGTCGACGTTGCTGTTCACACGAGGCCACCGCTTCTCGCAACTCCTCCCACCGCTCGTCAGAGAAGGCACAGATCACGACGCTGATTCTCACGTGCCGGCTCCCTGATCGGGTTCCGTGACCGGCTCCGCGGCGGGCGCGGCGTGAGAACTCGTCCGCGCCAGTCGTGCGGCAAGTTCGCCCCAGGCCTCGGGACTCGAAAAGCGCAATTCTCGCAAGCGAAGGGCGTGCTCGAGGGCCACGTCGATGGACGCGGGTCGCCGCGCGTCGGCCAGCAGGCCACCCGCGTAGTCACCGTGCACCTCCGGGAGGGGCAAAGAAGACAGCACCACCGTCGAGATCCCGCAGTCGACTGCCCGCTGGAAGGCCCGCGAACCGAAGGCGGGATCGGCCACCACGAACACCGATGACGTCTTGCACAGTCGATCGATCTCGTGATCCGAGAGGTCCGTGTCGATCAGTTCGACGCGTTCGGCGTGAACGCACTCGCCGAGCGCGCGCGAGAGTGTGGAGGCGTCGGCTCGCATGACCACGCGTAAGAGGTAGCTGGCGATGCGTGAGTCGGGTATCGCATCGAAGGCGGCGAGAAGCGACCCGAGAACCTCCCGGTTGTCACGCGGCAGGAACGCGGTGATGCAGTAGGCCAACGGCTGATCGTGGCGTCCGCGCATCGAGAGTGCGTGATGCACCTCCACCACCGGCCCCGACGGGCCGAGGGCGGCGGCGAGCGCACTGGCCTCGCCGACGTCGCCCACGAGTACCAGATCAGCATCGGCCACGATCTTGGCAAGCAGAGAAGGTTCGTCCGGCTCAACCCCGGGTACGCTCGCACACAGCACGACACTCGACGCACCCGCCGTTCGCGCCGCCTCGACGAACGCGCCCACCCACTGTGACGCGAAGCCGGGCCAGGCGACCGCAATCGCCATCGCCACGTCGTCGTCGACCCAGCGTGAGAGGAACCTCGCGCGTTGCAGAGCGTCGTGGGGCATCTCACGAGTGACGACGTCATCTACGGAACTGTCACTCGTACTCATCAACGACGTCGCTCGCAGAAGGCCGGACGCGTAGTCCTCGTGCGGATCCACCTCGAGGCGCACGACGTGCGCACTGACCCCGAGTGATCGCACGATCTCTGCGACCATGATGCCCGGCACCGTAGTTGAAGAACCCGGCCCCGCGACCACCATCGTGGCACCGCGGTTGCGAGGCGACACCTTCGCCTTCGCCCGCGTAGTCGAGCGGCGCAGGCGCACAAACTCGCCCAGGATCACGCCGAGAATGCGCAGTCCGTCGCGCACCGCGCTGAGATTGCTCGCGCCGTAGATGCGCGGGGCCTCGAAGCACGGCACCTCGGCCAAAGTGAGTCCCGCGCGGTGGGTGCGAATGGCCATGAGAATCTCAAAGGCAAAGCTGTCGTACTCGCTGGCGATGTCCTCGACGCAGTCCGCCCACAGACCCACGTATCCGTAGGTCGCGTCGCGCAGGCGTACGCCAAAGAGCGTGCGCAGTAGGACACCGATCGCCCGATCACCCCCGCGACGGATCCGCGTGATGTCAGTGGACCCGCCCCCCGGGCAAAAGCGACACCCCTTGACGTAGTCCGCACCGGCCACCAGCGCCGAGCGGAACGCGTCGACCTGCGCGCCGTCCATGGACCCGTCGGCGTCGAGGGTGATGAGAATGTCACCTCGCGCCGCCCGGAAACCCGAGCGCAGGGCTGCGCCTTTGCCGGGACGGGTCTGCTCAATGATGCGCACGTCGGGCCAGAGCGCGCGCGCGACCCGTTCGGTATCGTCGCTCGATCGCCCGTCGACGACAATGACTTCATCGACCCAGGGGGGAATCGAGTTGAGGACGAACGAGAGATTCCCCGACTCATTGAGGGTGGGAATGATGACCGAGACGCTCGGCGTCAGTGGGCGCGCTCGCTGCGCCGACGGTGTCCGGGGTGAAGACCTGGAACTGCGAGCTCGCATCTCACCTCATGTCGACACTGGCCTATCGATAGAAGCATCACAGCATTCCCTCACGGCGTCAACTCTTCTCGCCAGTGAGAAGCCAGGAGACGGCGGCCCGCGACGTCGCGACGACTAACTGGGCGAGTACTGGGCGACCCAATCGATCTGCATCGTCTGGGGAGCCGTCGGACACGCCCACCCCGACGCACACCACGTCTGCTGTTGGAGGTCGAGCGTCATCGCCACGTTGGGAATCTCCGAAGCCGTCGTCACCGTTCCCCACACTCGCCCATCCACGGTGTAGGTGATCGCGGTCGGCGTCCAGATGACACCCCACGTGTGCCACGCGGTCATGTCGATGGAGAGCTTGCGCTGGTCGATGTGATTCGTCGCCCCCCAGTGGACGGTGGCTGACGTCGAGATCACGTCTCCGGCGGTCTCGTTGAAGTCGATCTCGGGGGGCCAGGAGTTGTCCAAGGGCCAGAGAAGCTGGACCGCGGTGGGTCCAGCCCCCGTGACTCGTGAGCGAACGAAGTACGCGCCGTACGTCTGGGGGTTACCACAGTTGCAGATGCCGCCAGTCACCCACTCGTTACCAAAGGCCGAATCTTTCCACGTGTTCACCGACATCAGGCCCCCGCCGACGACCACGTGAGAAGCTGCGAACTGGCCCCCGGGATCACCGCCCGGAGTGCCCGTGAACGGATACCAACCGCTCGGCACGGACGTGCCCGGAAAATCAGTCACGTAACTCTGTCGGTAGCCCGCCAAGGCGCTGGCACTCGGCGGTGCCATGCCCGAGGGACTCGAGGCGCTGGGAGTTCCGTTGGTCAACGCCGTCGCGACGCTGGTCGTCGTCACGAGCGACGTGGTGGTGCTCGTAGGCGCCGGAGTCGTCGTGGTGGTCGCTGGCGCACTCGTGCTCGTCACGCTCGACACCGTCGTCGTCGTGCGCGGCCGGTGCCGGGTGTTTCTCGCCGCACGAAGGTTCAGTGCGTGACGCGACGTCACATCGTTGAGAGAGATCAGCTTCGCCCCCGAGCCTTGGCCAACAGTGGTGGAGGCACCCGTGAGAGACCCGGCGCGTGCGTGTGGTTCTCCGGCGACGTAGGAGACGAGGGTGATGGTCGCGCCGACGACCGCCACGACCAGCAGCGTTCGTCCGTGACGCCCACTTCGCCCTTGCGACTGCCGAACCGACCTACTCACCACGTACCCAGGTTCGTGGCCCAGAAACACGCAACTGCCGACGCAACCGCAACAGTTGCCCAATTTGCCATCGCGCAACCCTACCGAGCCAGTGAGCGCCTCGAGGTCGCCTCCGCGTCTATGTCTTGTTTGCCCAGGTCAGAGCGATCTCGTGATCGGGGGCCCACCCCGTCGCCCTGCGTGCGACGATCGGGGCATCACCGCGATGACTCGTTCAGCGAGAGATCTGTTGTCGGGCCGCCCACGCGTCGGCCACCACCACCTCAAGGTCCGAGCGCTCGGGCCGCCAGCCCAGCACCTCGCGCGCCCGCGCGCTGCTCGCCACCGCCGCGGCCGGGTCACCCGCGCGCCGCGCGACGTAGCGAACGTCGAGCGTGACCCCGGTGACGCGCTCGACGGCGTTGATGACGTCGCGATTGGAGGAACCGGTCTCACTACCCAAGTTGAGGATTAACTCGTCGTGACCATCGAGAGCGCCAATCGCCGCGACGTGCGCCGCGGCGAGGTCACTGACGTGAATGTAGTCACGAACGCACGTGCCATCTGGGGTCGGAAAGTCGGTGCCGTAGACGTCGAGGTGACCGCGCCGTCCGGCGGCGACATCGAGCGCGACCGGGATGAGGTGACCTTCGGGCTGGTGCGCCTCGGGGTGAGCCAGCGTCGCTCCCGCCGCGTTGAAGTAGCGAAGCGACGCGGCGCGGATCCGACCCAGCGTCGCCAACCACTCCAGAGTCTCTTCGACCATTCGCTTCGACCGACCGTAGGGACTCAGCGGCGCGACCGGCCGATCTTCGCTGATGGGCATCGCGTCCTGATCACCGTAGACGGCACACGACGAGGAGAAGACGACCTTCGGTACGTGTATTCCAACGAGAGCGTCGAAGAGCCGAAGGCTCGACGCCACGTTATTGGCGAAGAACCTCTCTGGATACTTCATGGACGCGCGCGGCTCAATGAGCCCCGCGAAGTGAATGCACGCATCCAACGCTCCCAACGAGCCCACGAGGTCGACGTCACCGCAGTCTCCGTGGACGAAGGTGGCTCTCGTTGGCACGTTGTCCCGCGAGCCCGTGACGAGAGAGTCAAGGACGACCACGTCGTGTCCCAGATCGAGAAGAAGCTCGGCCGTCGTCGAGCCGATGAAGCCCGCTCCTCCCGTGACCAAGATCCTCACGAAGCAAGCACCGCCTTCACATCCATATCGTTCATCGCCTCGTAGTAGTCGCCCACCCGGCTGACGCGTCGACGAGGCATCTTGTTCATCGGTACCGTGTCTACTACCTCACGCCGCTTTGAAGTTCCCCTGCGTCGCCGCGGCGCCACCCACACCGCCTCGACATCAACTTGAAGCGAGGCTTCGATACCATGGGCCCAAGTTCCCTCGACAGCTACGGAGGTTTATGCGTCCTCGACTCCGCGTGGTGCTCTCGTCCACTCTCCTCGTGGGATCGCTCGTGTGGCTCTCTGGACCGCAACTGGCCAGCGCGTCGCCACGAGTGGTCATCAGCCCGCAGGGACTTCCCACCGTGACTCTGGGACTGGGTCAGTTGACCGTCAACAAGAGACTCACGCAACTCCTCGGAAGGGCCACGCTGCCCATCACGCCCACGCCGCTACTGAGCCAGTGCGGCGTCAGCGCGATGGCGTCGTGGCACGCGTTGAGCGTCTTCTTCAACAAGAACAGACTCGTCGGCATTTCACTGGGCCCGGGAGGTACACCGGGGGGTGCCACGTCCGCCGGACTTGGCCTTCGCGACACGTGGGCTCGCGCACGAACTCTCTATCACAATGCCCTTCACTTCTCGACACTTCGCGGTGGCTCGTGGTACGTGAAGACCCCCTCGGGACTCATCGATGGACTCCTCATTCCGAGCACCGGCAAGCCACCACGCGCAACGTCACGCATCCTCACCATTGACGTTGGTCGCGTGGGCTGCCCCGCATTCTCTCCCTGAACGGAATCAACGGGCACCGTTAGGGGTACTCATTCGTCGCCCAGGACTCGCAGTGCCCCCAACGGTCTCCACCTTCATGAGATAGTGAACGGATCTGTCGCGACATAGTGAACACCGGGGTGGAGGTGTGTCGTGATCAAGAATCAGGTCATTGTGGCGGCGGTTGTTTCCCAGGGGTTGGGAGTTCGCGCCACCGCAACCAAGTACGGGGTGTCGCCGGCGTGGGTCTCGACCCTGGTGAGTCGCTACCGCG
>JAJYAC010000012.1 GCA_021779735.1 Actinomycetes bacterium | reverse complement strand
AGTCGAGGCCCGTCTCGCCGATACCCACCAGTCGCGCGTGACCCTCTCGGGCCATCGCGGCGATCGGATCCAGGTCGGACGTCGAGTCGTGGGGGTGCAACCCCACCGTCGCGTACATTTCTACCGAGCTCACCAGGGATGTCACGGCGAGGGCCTGGCGCGAGGTTGCCTCGTCGGTGCCGATGACCACGACGCGCGTCACGCCGGCCGCCGCGCTGCGCTCCAAGATGGCTTCGACGTCGCCTCGCTCGGCGGTGAAGTGGTCTTGGAGGTGACAGTGGGCGTCGGTCCAGGTCACGCGTCACTCCGAATGCGCGGAAAGAGGGGCTCGCCCTTGTCGACCGAGCAGCCGCCCGGGTAGAGACCCCAGAGCGCGCTCTCGGTGACGGGCGCCACGTCCGGAGCCCCACTCAGCCCGATGCGCCGCCAAATCTCGCCGCACACCCCCGGCATCGCCGGCGTGACCAGCACGGCCACGAGGCGCAGCACCTCGAGGGCGTCGCCGAGCACGGCCTCGACCTCGGGACCCGGGGCCATCTTCCAGGGCGCGTGCTCTTCGAGGTAGGCGTTGGTGGCGTTGAGGAGTCGCCACGTGGCCTCGAGGGCCCCCTGGGGAGAGAAGTCGTCCCAGGCCGCCATCGCGTCGGCGATGGCGGTGCGTGCGAGGGGCGCGAGCGTCGAGTCCGCGCGCGGCGCCGGACCCACCCCGGCGCACTTGGAGCTCACGACAGTCGCCACTCGACTCATCAGGTTGCCGAGGTTGTTGGCGAGGTCGGTGTTGTAGCGCGTCGTGATGCCCTCGTGGGAGAACTCGCCGTCGTTACCCAACGACGTCTCGCGCAGCAGGTAGTAGCGCACGGGATCCACGCCGAACTCGCTGGTCAGAGTCACCGGAGCGATGTCGGTGAGCTTGACCACGCCCTCGGCGGCCATGGTCTTGGACAGCTTCTGGCCGCCCATGAGGAGCCACCCGTGGACCTGGACGTGGCGCGGCGGCTCGAGACCGGCGGCCATGCACATTGCCGGCCACCACACGCAGTGGAATCGAATGATCTCCTTGCCGATGAGGTGATGCGAAGAGGGCCACCAGGTCGATACCTCGTCGCCCTCGCGCCCGTAGCCAATGGCAGTCATGTAGTTGATCAGCGCGTCGTACCAGACGTAGAAGACGTGACCGTCGTCCCAGGGCACTGGCACGCCCCAGGATATGGACGTGCGCGTGATCGAGATATCGCGCAGGCCCCCGCGAATGAAGGAGAAGGCCTCGTTGCGCTTGGTCTCGGGGGTCACAAAGTCCGGGTGGTGCTCGTAGTAGTCGCGCAGTCGGTCCTCGAAGGCACTGAGGCGAAAGAACCAGTTCTCCTCTTGCATCTCGGTGAGCGCCCTCGCATGGATCGGACAACGCCCCTCGTCAGAGGACTCCAGGGTGTAGTAGTCCTCGCAGCTGACGCAGTAGAGGCCGTGGTACACGTCTTTGTAGATGTAGCCGTTGTCGTAGATGGCCCCGAGAAACTTCTGGACGGTCTCGTAGTGGCGCGGCTCGGTCGTGCGAAGGAAGTCGTCGTAGCTGATCCCCAGGGCGTCCCAGGCCTCGCGAAAGCGGGCCGAGGTCCGATCAGTCCACTCCTGGGGCGAAACGCCATTCTTGGCCGCGGCGTCGGCCACCTTCTGACCGTGCTCGTCGGTGCCGGTGAGAAACTTCGTCTCGTCCCCGCGTAGCCGGTGCCAGCGTGCCAGCGCGTCGGCGTTAACCGTCGTGTACGCGTGACCCACGTGCGGGGCGTCGTTGACGTAGTAGATGGGGGTGGTGATGTAGAAGCGGCCCATCCGCCAAGGCTACCGACTCACTTCGCGCGTTCCGTACGGATCGCCAGCGCCATCTCGTACGTCTCGCGATGCGTCACGCCCAGGTCGGCCACGACGCCGGCCACCGCGTCGCGCAGGCTCGCCCCCGAGGCGAGGCGCTCTGTGAGGGCCTCGCGCACGAGTGACTCGTCCAGCGGCGCTCGCGCGGCGCCGTCGAGCACGAGGACGATCTCACCTTTCAACTCGCGCGCGGACATCTCGGCGGCCACCTCGGCGAGGGTGCCGCGCACCACCTCCTCGTGAATTTTGCTCAACTCGCGCACGATTGCCACGCGGCGCGTCGGAAACTCCGCTGCGAGTTCGCCCAGGGTGGTGGCCAGGCGCTGGGGCGACTCGTAGGCGACGATGGTGCGCTCCTCGTGGGCCCAGGTGACGTAGAGGGCGCGACGCTCACCGGCCTTGCGCGGAATGAATCCCTCCATGATGAATCGCTCGGTCGACAGTCCGCTGATCGACAGCGCGGCCACCACCGCGGAGGGCCCGGGCGCCGTGGTGACCGCGAGCCCCGCGTGCGCCACGGCGGCGACCACCCGGGTCCCCGGGTCGCTGATGCCCGGCGTACCGGCGTCGGTGACGAGCGCCACGAGCTTTCCCGCGCCCACGTCGTCGACCACGCGGGCGCACTGGGCGACCTCGTTGTGCTCGTGCAGGGCGACCAAGCGCCCGGCCGGGGCGATGGCGAGGGCGCTGAGCAACGTGCGGGTTCGTCGGGTGTCTTCGCAGTAGATGACGTCGGCGCTCGCGAGGATCTCGATCGCGCGTCGGGTGATGTCCCCGAGGTTGCCCAGGGGGGTCGCGACGACGACCAGGGCCGCGTTCTCACCGGTTCTGTCCACGCCGCTCCTCGGGTTCGCGTCTATCTACTAAGATTGTCACCTATGTCAAAGCGGACCGTGAAGCGCAAGCTGCGTGCAAAGAAGAAGGCCAACCACGGCAAGAAGCCGAACTGCGGTCGCGGCTAGGCCAGTCGGCCGTCCCAGGACGCCCCTCGCCCCGCGAGGCACTCGGTCACGAGACCTGGCCGATCGCTGATAATTCCGTCGACGCCCAGGGCGAGCGCTTCGTCGATCTCTGAGACGTCGTTGAGGGTCCACACGTGCACCGCGAGCCCCGCGGCGTGCGCGCCCTCCACGAAGCGCTCGTCGACCACGCGAATCGAGTCGTAGGTCATCGGCACCTGCAGCGCCCTCGCCGCGGGAACGATCGCGGCGCCCTCGATCAAGGAGAAGTAGAAGGTCGTCGCCTCGAGGGTCGCCGCGGAGGTAGCCACCCGGGGCGCCAGTGAGCGAAACCTCGCCAGCGCCTCGTCGTGGAACGAGGCCACGATCACCGACCCCTCGCGATCTAAGTCGGCGAGCTCGCGCGCGAGCAGCTCCTCGTAGGGCTCGACGTCGGGGTCGCTCTGCTTGATGTCGAGGTTCAACAGCACGTCGGGAAACGCCTCGGCCACTTCGGCGAGCGTCGCGATGCCGAGACGGCGGTCGGCCGGGGCGCGACCGCGCAGGCGGTACTCGTCCGCGAGGCGCCCCGGTGCGACGTCCGAACCTTCCACCCACCAGTAGGCGTTGTCCATGTCGCGCAGCTGCGAGAGCGTCAAGTCGGCAATCGCCCCGCGGTGATTCGTCGTGCGATCAACCGTCTCGTCGTGGCACACCACGAGGTGGCGGTCCTTCGTGGCGTGCACGTCGAGCTCGAGCGCGTGGGCGCCGCGCGCAATCGCCTGGGCCATCGCGTAGAGAGTCGATGAGGGGGCCTCGAAAGAGCCGCCCTGGTGGGCGAAGTTGATAACCCGGCGCTGCGTCCAGTCGATCACGAGGGCCCCACCATGACCTTGCGCCCCATGCGGTGCTCCATGTAGAACGCCAGGCCCGGCACGAAGCCCGCGAGGAGCATGAGCACAACCCATCCAGGGTGCAGTCGCGCCTTGAGGGCGAACTGGAAGCACATGACCATGTAGATGGGATAGAGCACCACGCCGTGGCCCACGCCCACAATGCTCACGAGGACCTTGAGATGCGTCCAGAGGGTCAGGTCCACCGTGTGCAAGACCAAGAAGACGCACAGAACGAGGAGCGTCGTGCCGGTGACCAAGGACATCACGCGATAGCGCGCGAACGACGCCGCCACTAGTGGCCCCAGAGCTTCTTCTTTGGCTGCACCGCCACCTGGGCCAAGTGGTCGTTGTAGGCCGCGAGCAGAGGGTCCTCCTTCTCGGCCGCGACGGACTCGGCGCGGGCGCGCGCCGCGCGCGCTTCGGCGCGCATTCGCTCCTCGTACTCGAGTCGCTCACGCTCTTCGTCTTCAGTGGCGCGCTCCATGTTGAGCATCGCGAACCACCCGAGCACGCCGAGCACGCCAAAGACGGGCCACTCAATGGAGTACATGAAGCTCAGGGCGTTGCCCTGCACTGCCCGTCCGACCTGCCACCACGCAGCCACGGCGCACAGCGCGAGCCACGCGATCAACGCCAGGTGGAGGAAGATGGCACGCGAACTGAACCACTTCGACTTCACGCGGACATCCTACCGAGCAAAGGCCGAAAGACGAGCCCGAACTTTGTCGCGCTCGCCCGCCAGGGCACGAGTCGTGCGCACGTCCCTCGACAATTACTAGAGCCGAAGTGGTGAATACGCCGCGCCGGGCGCGGCGGGATCGCTAGATCAGCCCCGCCTCGATGGCCAGCTCCTCGAGGTCGACCTCGGGGCGCGCGCCGAGGTGCTTGATGATCTCGCCCGCGCACAGCGAGCCCAACTCAGCCGCCTCCACCGGGTCGGCCCCCAGAGCGAGCCCGTACAAGAAGCCCGCGGCGAACATGTCGCCGGCGCCGTTTTGATCTACCACCGACTCCACCTCACGCGCCGGCACCGAGACGACTCCACTGGGCAAGACGACGTCGGCCCCCGCGGGGCCACGCGTGATCACGGCGAGCAGCCCGAGCTCGTTGATCGCCTCACTGGCCGCGGCGAGGTGTCGCACCTGGAACAGCGAGGTGATTTCGTCCTCGTTTGCCAACAGGACGTCGACGTCGCTGGTGACGAGCTCGAGGAAGTCGCGCCGGTGCCGATCTACGCAGAACATGTCCGACAACGACAGCGCGACCAGCGACTCGTGCTCGTGGGCGAGATTGACGACCTTGCGCACCGCCTCCTTGGCGGGCGGCAGGTCAAAGAGGTACCCCTCGACGTAGGTGATCTCCGAGCGAGAGATGAGGCTCTCATTAATGTCCTCAACGCGCAGTTGGTTCGACGCGCCCAAGTAGGTGGCCATCGTGCGCTGGGCGTCGTCGGTGATGAACACGTGGCAGCGTCCCGTCGCGCCCTCGTGGGCGGCGGCCACGGCCAGGTCGAGCTCGACGCCCAGGCTGCGCAGGTCGTGAGTGAAGCGCTCGCCGAATTCGTCGTCGGCGACCTTGCCGATGTAGCCGCACGTGCCGCCCAGGGCGGCCACGCCCGCGATGGAGTTGGCCACCGAACCGCCCGACATCTGCACGGTGGGTCCCATGGCGTTGTAGAAGACCTCGAGTTGGTGCTCGGCGATCAGCGTCATCGTTGACTTGACGAGCCCCAGGGACTCGTACGCGTCGTGTGAGTCACGCGTGATCACGTCGAGCATGGCGTTGCCGATGCCGGTGACGGCGAGGCGATTCGGGCCGGGACGCATCCGCAGAGAAACGGGTGTGGGCGAATTTGTCACTTAGCGAGCGTAGAAGATTTGAGCCTAAGGTGGCGACTTATGAACACCTCGAACAACCCCTATCGTCTCGCCCGAACCGTGGTGCCGCGGGCCTATCGAATCTTTCTCACCCCGGATATTGACGCCGCCACCTTCGCCGGACGCGTCGAGATCGACGTTGACGTCACCGAGGCGGTGCGCGAGGTGACCCTGCACGCGAAGGATCTCGCACTCGGCGCGGCCACGCTCACCGGCGCGGGCGCGACGGTGCGCTCAGGCGACGCGCGCCAGGACGAGACGTACCAGACCGCGACATTCACGTTCGACGCGCTCGTTCCCGCGGGGCCGGCCACCCTTGAGATCGCCTTCACCGGCGTACTCAATGACCAGCTGACGGGCTTTTACCGTTCCACCTTCACCGACGCGTCGGGGGTCACCCACACGATCGCCACCACGCAGTTCGAGCACTCCGACGCCCGCCAGGCGTTCCCCTGTTTCGACGAGCCCTCCTTCAAGGCGACGTTCCAGGTCAACCTCACCGTCGCGAGTCACCTCGCGACGTACTCGAACACCGCCGAAGTCGCCAACGTCGACCTGGGCAACGGCCACAAGACCGTGAGCTACGCGCCGACGATGAAGATGTCGAGCTACCTCGTGGCCTTCGTCATCGGGCCCTTCGAGGAGACCGAGGCGGTTGACGTCCTGGGGACGCCGCTGCGCGTGGTCTACCCGGTGGGCAAGGGGAACCTCGCCTCGCTCGCGATGGAGGCCGGTGCGTTCGCCCTCGCCTTCTTCTCTGAGTACTTCGACATCCCCTACCCCGGCGACAAACTCGACATGATCGCCATACCCGACTTCGCCTTTGGCGCGATGGAGAACTTGGGGTGCATCACGTACCGCGAGACCGCACTGCTCGTCGACGCCCAGAGCGCCTCACTCGCCGAGAAGCAGCGCGTGGCCGAGGTCGTGGCCCACGAGATGGCCCACATGTGGTTCGGCGATCTCGTCACCATGGAGTGGTGGGAAGGGATCTGGCTCAACGAGGCCTTCGCCACCTTCATGGAGGTGCTCTGCACCGACGCGTTCCGTCCGCAGTGGAAGATGTGGGTCGACTTTGGCATCAATCGTGACCTGGCCCTGCAGATCGACGGCCTGCACTCGACGCGGCCCATCGAGTACGAGGTCATCTCGCCCGACGACATTCGCGGCATGTTCGACGTGCTCACCTACGAAAAGGGCGGCTCCGTCTTGCGCATGCTCGAGCAGTACCTGGGCGAGGAGGTCTTTCGCGACGGCATCCGTCACTACCTCACGAAGCACAGCTACGCCAACACCGTGACGACCGACCTGTGGGACGCGCTCGAGGAGACCTCGGGCCAGCCGGTGCGCGCGCTGATGAACAGCTTCATCCTCCAGGGCGGCCACCCCCTCGTTACCCTCGACAACGCAACTCTCACTCAGCAGCCCTTCGCCTACGGTCCGGCGTCGGGTGAGAGCGCGATCGGCGACACCTGGGTCGTGCCGGTACTCACGCGCACCCTGGGCGACGCGCACCGCTCTCGCCACCTCCTCGAGACGACCCCGGTCCCCGTGAGCGACGCGGCGCCGATTGTCGTGAACGCCGGAGGCTCGGGGGTGTATCGCACGCGCTACGCGAGCGCCGACCTGGCACGCCTGGCCGCCCACCTCGAGGAACTCGACGAACTCGAACGGGCCACCCTCGTCGCCGACAGCTGGGCGCTGCTCTTCGGGGGCAAGATCACGTGGGCGGACTTCCTCGCGGTCGCGCGCGGCATGGGCGCGCAAAACGAGCCGGCGCCGTGGACCACCATCGCCACGGCCATGGACTTCGCCAACCGGGCCCTGACCGACGAGCAGCGCCCGCGCCTTCGCGCCATCGTCCGCGAGCTGTTCGAGCCCCAGTTCACGCGTCTGGGTTGGGAGCCTTTGGCCGGCGAAGACGAGCGCACTGGTCAGCTGCGCGGAGTCCTCCTGGGTACTCTCGGCACCCTCGGGGCCGACGAGGCCGTACGAGCCGAGTCGCGCCGACGTTTCGAGGCGGGCCCGCTCGAGGGCGACCTCGCGCGATCGATCCTGCGCGTCGTGGCCCACGAGGGGCGATCGGGCGACTACGCATTCTTCCTCGAGCGCCGCCGCAACGCCGCCAACCCCCAAGAGGAGCAGCGCTACCTGTGGGGACTCGCCGACTTCCCCGTCGTCGCCCTGGCCCTCGACGCCGCCGAGAAGTGCTTCAGCGAGTTTCGCAACCAGGACGCGGCGATCCAGATCGGACTGCTCTCGCGCAACCGCGTCACGGGGCCCGACGTTTGGCGCTACCTGGTCTCGCGCTGGGACGACGTCATGAGCGACTTCCCGCCGAACTACCGCGGGCGCGTCGCCACCGGCGTCGCCACGTTCATCGCCGACGACGACTTCGCCGCCGAGGTGACGGCCTTCCACACGAGCCACTCCGTGGGCGGCGAGCAGCGCCAGGTGGATCAGCAGATCGAGCGGCTCCACGTGGGCCTCGCCTTCCGCGACGCGCTGCGCACGCAATTCGAGGAGTGACGTGAACGTCGGCACCTTCGCGAGCATCGTCGCATTGATGTTCCTCTTGGAGTTGCCCGACAAGACGATGATCGCCACCATCGTGATGTCAACCAAGGCCCGACCGTCGTCGATCGTGATGGGTGCCTCGAGCGCGTTCGTCGTCCAGATGGGCATCGCGGTCGCGGCCGGGGGTCTGCTCACCTTGCTGCCCGCGAGGCCCAAGGAGTTCGTCGTCGCCCTGCTCTTTCTCGCCGGGGCCGCGTACCTACTCTTCGTGTCCGAGAAGGAGGTCGTAGAAGAGGGCGAGGAGGAGGCCGGCGCCGAGCGCCCCGGCACGCGCTGGCGCGAGATCTCCACGGCGTTCACCGTGATCTTCATCGGCGAGTTCGGCGACCTCACTCAGATCCAGGCGGCCAACTTCGTCGCGCGCACGCACCAGCCGCTCGAGGTCTTCCTCGCGTCGTCGATCGCCCTCATCACCATCTCATTCGTCGGCGCCTACGGCGGGCGCCTGCTCCAGCGCGTCGTCCCCCTCGCCAAGATCCGACTGGGCGGCGGCCTCATCTTCGCGGGGCTGGGCGTCTACACCCTCGTCAAGGCGTTCGCCTCGTGAGGCGCGAGGAGATCTTCGCGCGCGCGCGCGTCACCAAGGGCTTCATGCCCGAAGACGAGGGGCTCGCCCTCTACGGGGCGGGCTGCGCGCGCGGCGCGGGTACCTGGCTCGAAATCGGCGCCTGGTGCGGCAAGTCCGCGCTCTACCTGGGCGCCGCGGCCCAAGAGACCGGCGCCGTCCTCTACTCGCTCGATCACCACCACGGTTCGGAGGAGAACCAGGCGGGCTGGGAGCACTTCGACCCCGAGCTCGTCGACCCCGTCGACGGGCGACTCAACACCTTGCCCTCGTGGCAGCGCACCATCGCTGACGCCCAGCTCGAAGAGACGGTGATCGGCCTCGTCGGACCCTCCTCGATCGTCGCCGCGCACTTCGCCCAACCCCTCGACCTGCTCTTCATCGACGGGGGCCACGGCCAGGCCGTCGCCTGGGACGACTACCGCAACTGGGTGCCCAAAGTCGTCGTCGGCGGCACGCTGGCCATCCACGACGTCTTCGAGAATCCCGCCGAGGGGGGACGTCCCCCCTACGACATCTACTGCGCCGCGCTGGCCAGCGGCGACTTCGTGGACGTGGCGACGTGCGGGTCGCTACGGGTGCTGGGGCGTCGCTAGCGACACGCAGTCGTCATCGGCGACGTCAGGCGGCGCCGCGAGGACGCCGTGGCGAAAGAGGCCCGCGGCCGGACTCGATGACGTCAGGGCGTCGGCGGCGAGGAGCACCGCGGCGCTCGTGTACGAGGTGACCTCGCGATCGGGAAACGTCGCGCCCTGGGGGTAGGCGATGCCCGTCCAGTACGCGCCGTCGTCGCGTCGGTGGCGCCGGGTCAGGGCGAAGAGATCGAGCGCCCGGCTGGTCAGGCCCACCGCGTCGAGGGTCAAGACGCACTCGGCCGTCTCGGCGGCGGTGACCCAGTCGCTGGTGGACACGCAGCGCACGCCGTAGTCGTCCATGACGTGACGTTCCCAGGCGTCGGCCAGACGGGCCTCGGCGGGGGCGCCACGCAGCGCGCCGCAAAACACCGGGTAGTACCAGTCCATCGCGAATTCGTTCTTCGGCGCGAAGGCGCCCGGGTGACGCGCCACCGCGTGGCCGAGGCGACCCGCCGGCACCCGCCAGGCCGTCACGTCCTCGTCCAAGCGCTCGCCCAGGGCGATTGCACAACGCAGCGAGTGGTAGATCGACGACGAGCCGGTCAAGAGGGCGTAGGACTCGGGTCGGCCCGCGGCGTCGAGGGACCAGCGAATGGTGCCGTCGGGCAACTGCCAGGTGAGGACGAAGTCCATCGCGCGACGCACGCTCGTCCAGTGTCGCGCCGCGAAGTCCACGTCGCCGCTCACCAGCAGGTAGTGGTAGAGACCGGTGGCGAGGTACGCGCACACGTTCGTGTCGAGGCGCGCGTCGACGACCGCCCCCTCTCGGTAGTAGTTGAACCAGGCGCCGTTGGACAACTGGCTCGACGCCAACCAGGCGTAGGCCGCTCGCGCGTTTTCGAGGTGGCCGGTGATCGTCAGGGCCATCGCCGCCTCGACGTGGTTCCAGGGGTCGCAGTGGCCCCCCGGGTACCAGGGAATCGCCCCCGAGGCCAGCTGCAGCGACGCCAGGTGCGCCGCGGTCGCGGCGATCTCCTCGCGGCTCAGCACGTCGGGCACGCCGCCGAGCAGGGTCGTGCTCACGTGGCCTTGTCGAGGTAGACGACGAGGGACTTGCCCATGATCGGCGAGAGCAGCGACTCGGCGCGGCGCGTGAGCCACGGGCGCTTCACGATGTCCCAGACCAGCAGTCGGTGATAGAGCGCGACGAGGCGATGGTCGTCCTTCGTGGTGCCGACGAAGCACTTGAGCCACCAGTACGGGCTGTGCAGGCCGTGGGCGTAGTGGTGCCCGCGCACTCTCAGACCCGCCGCGCGCAAGCGCTCCTCGAGCACGCGCCGCCGGTAGATGCGCACGTGTCCGCCGGGAACGTTGTGGTACTCGTCCGAGAGCGCCCAGTTGATCAACTCGGGTCCAAAGCGTGGCACGGTGATCGCCATCGTGCCCCCGGGGCGCAGCACCCGCGCGAGTTCGGCCATCGCGGCCTCGTCGGCCGTCAGGTGCTCGAGCACCTCAGAGCAGATCACGCGATCGAAGGTGGCGTCGGCGAAGGGCAGCGCCAGGGCGTCACCCTGGACGACGGCCGTGGCCACCTCGCGCGCGTCAAGCTCGCCGGCCTCGGCCATGGCCGCGAAAGTGGCCACCACGCCGTTCACCTCCTCGGCGCCCGCGTCGAGGGCGACGACGCGCGCGCCGCGACGCGCCGCCTCGAAGGCGTGGCGACCGAAGCCACAACCCAGGTCGAGCACTCTGTCACCCGAGGCGAGGCCCAGGCGGCCGTAGTCGCACGTGAGCATCAGTCGAAGGCCATCGCCGCGGGCAGGGGTCGGCCGGCGAGGATCGCGTCGTAACACGCCGCGGTGCCGCGCGCGGTGACCTGCCAGGTGAAGCGCTCCATGACCCGCTCTCGTCCGCGACGTCCCAGCTCGTGGCGCAGCGTGGCGTCATCGAGCAGTCGACGGATCGCCTCAACGAGGGCCTCGGGGTCGTTCGGCGCCACGAGCAGGCCCGTCTCTCCACTCACCCCTACCACCTCAGGCAGGGCGCCGCCCGTCGTCGCCACAACGGGAACGCCGCAGGCCATCGCCTCGATGGCCGGCAGTGAGAATCCCTCGTAGAGACTCGGGACGATGGCCACCTCGGCTTCACCGTAGAGTCGCGCGAGCTCCTCGTCGCTCACGCCCGAGATCGTCGTCACGATGTCGCTGAGTCCGAGGCGCTCCAGCGTCGTCGCCACGCGTCCGCCGGGTCGGGGTCGACCGATGACCACCAACTCAACGTCGCGCTCGATGCGCAGCTTGGCAATTGCCTCCAGCAGCGGGACGAGACCCTTCATGGGCACGTCGCTGCTCGAGGTGACCATGAGACGTCCGGGCCGCTTCACCACGTCCTCGTAGGGCCGAAAGACGTCCTGGTCGACGCCCACCGGCACCACGGTGAGCCTCTCGAGCGGCACGCCCATCTGGGCGTTGATGTCGACCTTGGAGTTGTGCGAGACCGTGAGAACCGCCGGCAGCGAGCGCAGCACGCGCACCTGCATGCGCAAGAAGCCGAACCAGCGCCGCGTCGTCACGCGTTTGATGACCCCGCTCGTGTGCTCGAGGGCGATGGAGCGATCCACCGTGATCGGGTGGTGCAAGGTCTCAAGGAGGGGCCAGCCGTCGGCCACCAGCGCCTCGATGCCCGGGCCCATGCACTGGTTGTCGTGGATGATGTCAAAGTCGTCTCGACGTCGCGAGAGGATCTTGTGCACCCGACGACTGAACGCGTAGGGCTCGCCGAAGCCGGCGCCGAGCATGATCGCGAACTCCGCGACGTCCTCGCGACTCGTGAACTCGCGACGCGCCGGGATGCGAAAGGGGTCGGGATCACGGTAGAGGTCGAGGCCGCGAACGGGCGTGAAGCCCACGCCCTCGTCGAGCTCGGGCCACGGGGGACCCGAAAAGACCTCCACGCTGTGTCCCAGGGCGACCAACTCGCGGGTGAGATGGCGAGTGTAGACACCCTGTCCCCCGCAACGCGGGTTGCCTCGGTAGATGAGAAAGGCC
Organism: Actinomycetes bacterium; assembly: GCA_021779735.1. Classification (GTDB taxonomy): domain Bacteria; phylum Actinomycetota; class Acidimicrobiia; order Acidimicrobiales; family RAAP-2; genus RAAP-2. The sequence goes on along the minus strand of JAJYAC010000012.1, from coordinate 24,710 downwards.
ACCCGGCTCTTGCCCGGCGCGGCCGCGCGGGCCGTGACGCGCTCGGGCACGGTGATCTGGCGCGAGCGCTCCCACGAGGCGCGGGTCTCGGCGATGGTTTGGCGAAGCGATCGAGGCACGGGTACTCTCTGGTCGAAGTCCCTCATTCTCTCGTACTTCGCGACCTGGCACAACTCGCGAGTAACCCCCGCGGCCAATCTCGCTACGCTTCGTGACATGGACCTCACGTACCCCGACGACGCCGAATCCTTCCGCCTCGAAATCCGGGCCTGGCTCGAGGCGAACCTGCCCGCTGGCTGGTTCGAGCCGGGATTCTCCATGACCAGCGCCGAGCGCCAGCAATTCAATCAGACCTGGAGCGAGACGCTGTTCTCCGGCGGGTGGATCTGCGCGGGTTGGCCGGTGGACTACGGCGGCAAGGGCCTCAGCCTGCTCGAGCAGGTCGTGCTCAACGAGGAGTTCGCACGGGCCGGTGCGCCCATGCGAGCCGACTTCTTCGGCGACACGCTGGTGGGCCCCACCATTCTCCAGTGGGGCACCGAGGAGCAAAAGCGCGAGTTCATCCCCGGGATCCTCCAGGGGGCGATCACCTGGTGCCAGGGGTTCTCCGAGCCCAACTCGGGTAGCGACCTCGCGAGTCTGAAAACCAGTGCCGTACTCGACGGCGACGAGTGGATCATCAACGGCCAGAAGGTGTGGACAACCCAGGCCCAGCACGCCGACTACGTCTTCTTGCTCGCGCGCACCGATCCCCACGCGGCGGCCCACGCGGGAATCAGCTACCTCCTCGTGCCCATGCACCAAGAGGGCGTCGAGGTGCGCCCGATCACCCAGGTCGACGGGTCGGCGGAGTTCAACGAGGTCTTCTTCACCAACGCGCGCTGCCCGAAGGACAACGTCATCGGGGGCGTGAACAACGGCTGGAAGGTCGCGATGACCACGCTGGGCTTCGAGCGCGGGTCGTCCTCAACCACCGGGTACCGGCGCTTTCTCAAAGAGTGGGAGACGATCCTCGACCAGGCGCGCCGATTCGATCGCACGTCGGATCGGCTCACGCGCGACGCGCTCGTGACGTCGTGGCAGAAGGTCAAGATCATGGAGATCAATGGCTACCGCTCGCTCACCGACGCCCTTCGTGGCACGTACGACGCCGCCCTCCTGGGCGCGTGCAACAAGATGTTCTGGTCCGAGATGCACCGCGACATGATGGAGCTGGCCCTGGACGTCATGGGCATGGACGCCCAGATTCTCACGGGCTCGGGACTCGCCGACGGGGGCGGACCGCGCCAGCGCGGGCGTGCCGACTACCCGGTCTCGGACATCCAGGCGTCATTCTTCTTCTCGCGCTCTGAGACCATCTGGGGCGGCACCGCCGAAATTCAACGAAACATCATCGGTGAGCGGGCGCTGGGCCTGCCCAAGGAACCCAAGCCCCAGCACGCCTAGGCGACGGGCTCGAGCGAGCGCGCCGACGAGCGCGCCACTGTCACGGCGAGCCACGCGCCCACCGCCAGCGTCAGGATCGAACCCACGAGGAGCCCGGTGCGGGGGTCGCTCGCGCGGATGACCAATCCGATGAGGGGAGCGCCGATGGGCGTCGTGCCAAAGAACGCGATGCCGTAGAGGCTCATCACCCGGCCGCGCATCGCGCTCGAGGAGTTGAGCTGGAGGATCGCGTTGCCGGTCGAGACGAAGGCCACCGAGAACGCGCCGGTGGGGATCATGAGCAACTCGGCCCACAGCATGGTCGGCGCGAGAGCCACGAGCGTCAGCGACGTGCCAAAGCCCAGCGCGAGGACCGTGAGCAGCGCGAGCGTGGGCCGTGAACGGTACGCGATGACGAGTCCCCCGATGATGGCCCCCAGACCCATGGCGCCCATGAGCAGCCCGTACTGCGCCGCCGTGCGCTCGTGGAACGTCGTGTGAGCGAGCACGGGCAAGGTCACGGTGAAGTTGAAGGCGAAGGTTCCCGAAATCGCCACGGCGATGAGCGCGCGGCGCAACTCGGGGTTCGCGCGCACGTAGGCCAGGCCGAGTCGCAACTGACCTTTCTCGCGAGGCACCGTCTTCATCGGCAGGAACTCGCCCCGGCGCATGAGTGCCAGGGCCACCAGCACCGCCACGTAGGACGCGGCGTTGGCGTAGAAGCACACCGCCGTGCCCAGCGCGGCGATGAAAGCGGTCGCAATCCCCGGGCCGATGAGTCGTCCCGCGTTCATCAGCACACTGTTGAGACTCACGGCGTTGGCGATGAGGTCGCGACCGACCATCTGTTGGACGAACGCCTGGCGCGCCGGCACGTCAAAGAGGTTGACGATGCCCAGCAGCGAGGCGAGCACGTAGACCGCCCCAATGCTGACGTGGTGCGTCGTGACCATGACGCCCAACGCCAGCGCCAGCAACCCCGCGCCACCCTGCGTGGCGTAGAGGATGGTGCGCTTGTCGTGGCGATCAGCGATGACGCCGCCGTAGGAGCCGATCACCAACATCGGCACGTACTGCAGCGCCACCGCGATGCCGAGGTCAATCGACGAGCCTGAGATCTGCAAGATGAGCCAGCCCTGGGCGACCGACTGCATCCAGGTGCCCGACACCGACACGAGCTGACCAAAGACGTAGAGGCGAAAGTTCCGCACGCTCAAGGCGGCGAAGGTCTTGGTCTTAAAGGAGCGGGCGGCGTTCACTCCGCCTCCAGCAGGTGCTCGAGGAAGAGGGCCACTTCGAGCGCCCGTTCGCGCTCGGCGGGCGAGAGCGACTGGAGCCGTCTCTCGAGAAAGGCGGTCTTGCGCTGACGAATCGCCGTGATCTCGCGCTTTCCTCGCGAGGTGAGTCGCACTCGCGTACAGCGGCGGTCCTCGGGATCCCTCGAGCACACGACGAGCTCTTGGGCCTGCATCGCACGGATGAGGCGTGTCACCGACGGGGGCTGAATCTGTTCCGCCGCGGCGAGGTCGCCCAGCGACGGGTTCTCGAGCGAGTCCACGAGGGCGAGCAGGGACGCCTGCGCCGGAGTTACCCCGCCGAGGGAGGACGTGCGCAGGCGGCGATTGAGACGCGTGACCGCTCGACGCAGCCTGGCCGCCGTGTCCGAAGTCGTCTCGATCGAATCCATTAGTTCACCTAACTAAATAATAGTCCACGACGCGCCTGACGTGACGCCGAGACCGTGGCCGCGCGGTATCGCTAGAGGGTCTGGTAGCGCGGCACGTAACCGCCGGTACCCAGGGACATCGAGTCTTCGGGGTCCATCGACTCGTCGACGCCGCCGATGACCTCGGTCACCCAGTGCAGGCGATCGGTCAAGATCCGCGTGACGCCGCCCTGGAGCGTCGAGGACGAGATCGCACAACTCGAGCAGGCCCCCTGGAGCTGGACCTCCACGACCCCCGTCTCGACGTCGGCGCGCACCAGCACGAGGTCGCCCCCGTCGGCCTGGACGGCCGGACGCATCAGGTCGAGCAGCTTGTTGAGTGCTTGGAGTCGCTTCGCGCGCTCGTCGTCGGTCAGTTCCACCGCCCCAGTCTGCCGGGAAACTCCCCCGCCGTGACCGACGCCTCGATACGATGAACCGATGAACCCCGAGCGCGTAGAGGAGATCAACCTCTCAGACCTCGATTTCTGGCGCCGGCCGTGGGCCGAGCGAGAGACCGCTTTTGCGACCCTGCGCGCGGAGAGGCCCATCGCCTTCTTCGACGAGCCGGCGATTGAGAACACCGCGGTCGAGTTTCCCCCGGGCCCGGGCTACTACGCGCTGACGCGCCACCGCGACGTGGCGACGGCCTCGCGTCACCCCGAGGTCTTCACCTCGGGACCCGGCGCGGTGTCCATCCTCGACCTGCCCCCCGAGATGGTCGAGTACTTCTCGGGCATGATCTCCACGGACAACCCCAAGCACGCCCGCCTGCGACGCATCGTGGCCAACGCCTTCAACCCTCGCACCGTCGCGGCGATCGAGGACTCCATTGAGGTCTTGGCCGATCGGATGATCGCCGACGCCATGGCGAGCGGGACGGGCGACTTCGTCACCGACCTCGCCGCGCCCTTCCCCCTCGAGATCATCTGCACCATGATGGGCGTTCCCCGCAGCGAATTCGCCACCGTACTTCGAGCCTCGAACGTGATCCTCTCCATGGGCGATCCCGAGATCGTCCCCGAGGGTACCGACGCCGTGGTCGCCTTCCTCGAAGCCGGAGCGGCGTTGACCGCGATCATGGAAGAACTTGGCGCGTATCGCGTGAAGAACCCGATCGACGACATCACGAGTGCACTCGTGAATGCTGAAGTCGAGTCCGAGCGACTCAGTCAACAAGAGCTCGCGTCATTCTTCGTGCTCTTGGTGACCGCCGGCAATGAGACGACGCGCACCGCTCTCGCGCACGCCCTCGTGGCGCTCACCGAGCACCCCGCCCAGCGCGCCACGCTGCTCGCCGACTACGACGTTCACGCCAAGAGTGCCGTGGACGAGATCGTGCGCTGGGCCTCGCCGGTGATCTGGATGCGCCGCACGCTCGCGAGCGACTACACCCTCTCAGGCGTCGACCTCGCCGCGGGCGACAAGGTTCTGCTCTTCTACAACTCCGCCAACCGCGACGAGGAAGCTTTTGTTCGCCCCGACGCATTTGACGTCACTCGTAGCCCCAACGACCACTTCGGCTTCGGCGCGCCGGGACCACACTTTTGTCTCGGCGCCCACCTCGCGCGCCGCGAGATCACGGTCATGTGGCGCGAACTCTTGCGCCGAGCGCCCCAGATCGCCATGACGGGCGCGCCGCGCCAGCTGGCCTCGAGTTTCGTCAACGGCATCACGCAGTTGCCCTACGCCTTCTAGTCGACCTTTCGCGCCGCCAGCGCCTCGTCGAAGGCGCGCAGGGCTCGCGGACCCCACACCGTGCCCGGCCCGCCGTTCATCGTGATCGCCACGCCCATCGCCTCGGCCACCTCCTGGCGCGTCGCGCCACGCGAGGCCGCGCCTCGCGCGTGACTCACCACGCAGCCATCGCACTCGCGAGTCACCGCGATGACCAGGGCGAGGAGTTCCTTCATCTTCGCGGGCAGCTCGCCGTCACCGAAAGCCGCTCGCGCCATCTCCGAGTAACCCTTCAAGACCTCGGGGATCATCGCTCGCAGGTCGAGGGCGGGCTGGCGCAGTTCCGCGCGCACTTCATCGTTGCTCTTCATCACAACCTCCTACCGGCAGCGTAGTGACGACCTCTTCCTAGGATGGCCCCATGAGTGTGATCGACGACCTTCTCACGCACAATCGCGAGTACGTGCAGCGTCACGGGCACCGCGAGATGCCGACGATTCCCCAACTGCACCTCGCGGTGCTGACCTGCATGGACTCGCGCCTCGACCTCTTTGGCGCCCTCGGTCTCGACTTGGGTGAGGTTCACCTCATTCGCAACGCCGGCGGCATCGCGAGCGACGACGCCATCCGCTCGCTCCTGCTCAGCCAACGACTCCTGCGCACGCGCGCGGTGATGGTGATTCACCACACTCGCTGCGGACTCGAGTCCTTCGACGAGGACGAGCTCCAGACCCAACTCGAGCAGAGCCTCGGGGAGCGTCCCCCGTTTCGCCTCGGCGCCTACCGTGACGTTGACGCCGACGTGCGCGAGACGGTGGCGACCCTGCGCGCGAGTCGATTTGTCGACGACGCGGAGATTCGAGGTTTCGTCTTCGACGTCGATGACGGAGCTCTACGCGAGGTCCACTAGGGACTTGCGAAAACCGAGCGACGCCTGCTCGTACCCGTGGGCCAGGTAGAAGCGGTGGGCGTCGACGCGCACGCGCCGGCTGGTGAGCTGCACGCGGTAGCAACCGGCGCCACGGGCCAGGGCCTCGGCGTGGGCGAGCAGCGCGGCGCCAATCCCCTCACCGCGTCGGTCGCCTCGCACGTAGACGCTCTCGAGTTCCGCGCAACGCCCCGCCGTGTTCTGGAAGTGACGAAAGATGATCACCTGACAGACCCCGAGAACGACGTCGCCCTCGAGCGCGACCAGCACGTCCCCATTCCGCTCGCGCGTTTCGAGCACGGCTGCCCAGTAGGCGTCCTCGTGCTCGGGGTGCTCGGCGTCAACGGCCAACGTGCCCTCTTCAATGATGCGCGCCGCGTCTCTCACCTGGTGGCGGGCGATCGGGCGAACGAGAACGCCCATCAGTCCCGGGGGTCGATGGGCGTGAGGACCCCCACCGACGACTCCACGACTTGCGCCGCGTCGAGGCAGAGGTCCTCGCGAAAGGGCACGCCGATGATCTGCGCACCGGTCGGCAGACCGTCGGCGACGCCCGTCGGCACACACGCCGCCGGCAGACCCATCAGATTGGCCGGCAGCACGAAGCGAAACGTCTCGGCGACCTCCATCGCACTCTCGGTGCTCTCGATGTCGAAGCCGTGAGCGAAGGGTGGCTGAGTCCACGTCGGTCCGACGATGAGCGGATAGTCCTCCATGAACGTGCGCCAGGCCCTCGCGATGCGAAAGCGAGTCACGTGCATGTGAAACATCGACTCCTCGGTCGCCGGCGGGAACTCGACGTTGGTCAACTCGAGGAAGCGTCGTCCACCCTCGCCCATGAAGGGCGCGACGAGTGGCACCATCACGTTCAAGTTCGCCGACATCAGTTCGACCCACGCGAAGTAGGCGTCGACCAGCATGGGGGGCTCGATCTCCTCGACCTCGTAGCCGGCTGCCTCGAGGGCTCGACCGGCTATGCGCACCCCCTCTTCGATGTGCGGGTGGGTCTCACCGCCCGCGGGGCGCGGCACGAGGGCGACGCGCCGGGCCATGGGACGGCCCTCGAGGGGCGCGTCGATCGCCTGGGGGTCGCGCCGGTGCGAACCCATCACGCAGGTCAGTCCCAGGCGTACGTCGGCCACGTGCCGCGCGAGCACTCCCTCGACAGCCATCAGCTGCCCGTTGAGAGCGGTCTCGACCGCAGCGCTGGGATTGCCCTCGGGCACGCGACCTCGCGACGGCTTGATCGAGGCGACGCCGCACGCGTAGGCGGGGTTGCGCAGCGAGCCGCCGATGTCGTTGCCCAGACCCAGGGGTGTCATGCCCGCGGCGAGGGCGGCGGCTTCCCCACCCGAGGATCCCCCGGCGGTGAGCCCGTGGCGCCACGGGTTGTGCGTGGCGCCGTAGAGAGACGACTCGGTGTTCACGCGAAGCCCCAGGTCGGGCATGTTGGTGCGCGCGAGCACGATCGCGCCGGCCCCGCGTATGCGCTCGACGACCGGCGCGTCCTCGCTCGCCATGAAGTCGCGCAGGGCCGCCGACCCCTCGTTCGTGGCGTAGCCCGCGACGTCGATGTTTGACTTGACGGTCACCGGGACGCCGTGCAGGGCACCCAGGGGGGCGCCGCCACGACGTTGGGCGTCAGCCGCATCAGCCGCGCGTCGCACCTCATCGGGGCGAATTTCGACGATCGCGTTCACGCGCGGATTCACGGCCTCAATGCGCGCCAGGTGAGCCTCGACGACTTCGCGTGAGGAGGTTTCACCTCGCGCGATCATGCTCGCGAGCGTCGCCGCCGAGTGCTGCCAAAGTTCCGTCATTTCTCCCCCAATCCCCTGCGGCCACTCTGCCACAGGCCGAGAGTCTTACCGGGTGCTCTCAGCGTGACGCTGAGTGCGCGCCACGATGAGGCGCGCACTCACGAGGAGAAGGAGGACGAGGACGATGAGAATGAGCGCGGCGTCGTAGGACACGTAGTGGGCCTGAGGCGTGGGCTGGTTGTAGTCGGTCCACACGTAGTAGGTCAAGTACGAGATCGGCTGGTGCAAGAAAGCAAACGTCGGCAGGTTGTTGCTCGCGCCGGCGGTGTAGAGCAGCGGGGCCGTCTCGCCCCCGGCGACGGCGAGAGCGATGAGCAGTCCCGTCACGATGCCCGGAAGCGCCGACTTGATGACGACGCGACGAAGCGCGTAGCCAACGGGCATCCCGAGCGCCTCGGCGCCCTCACGGTAATTGGTCGGCACCTGGCGCAGCGCCGATTCGGTGGACTTGGCTATGTAGGGCACCACCATCAAGGACAAGATGATGAGGGCCGCGAGCAGCGAGTAGCCCCAGTGCAGGCCCACGCACAGGGCGACGTAGCCCACGTAACCCAACACGATGGAGGGGAATCCCGACAGCACGTCGACGGCGATACGCAAAACTCCCCCGCCGGGAGCGCCGTTGCGGCGCGGGCGCACCAGTTCCGAGAGGTAGATACCCGTGAGGACTCCGACTCCGCCGGCGAGCACGAGAACGCCCGCCATGAGAACCAGTGTGCCGAGCAACGCGTTCTCGAGTCCCCCGCTCGTCCCCTGAGACAGCGTGGTGAGAACGCTCCACTGCCAATGAGGAACCGCCTCGACGACGACGCCGGCCACGAGCCAGATTGCGGGACCCGCCACGAGGGCGAGTGCGAGGAGCGAGAATCCCCGGTAGAAAACCGAGCGCGCCCGACGAAGGTTCGTCTTGGGGTATGACTGGGTGACGATCGACATTAGGCGCGCCCCACCGGAGCGGCCAGACGAGAGGACCGGCGAACGATGGCTCGCGCGGCCACGTTGACCACGATCGACATCGCCGCGAGTATTAGGCCGGACTCAGCCAGGTTCGAGATGGCGAAGCCCGTCGCGTCAGTCGCCGCCGAATCCAGCTGGCTGACGATGGTCGCGGCGATGGTGGTCATGGTCGCGTAGATGTTCGGCGCGACTTGTCCGAGCACCGAGCCCGACACCATCGCCACCGCCATCGTTTCGCCGAGGGCTCGACCGAGGCCGAGGACGGTCGCCCCGATGATGCCCGAGCGCACCCAGGGAATGGTCACTCGCCGCGTGACCTCGGCGTCAGTCATGCCCAGGGCCTCCGCGCCCTCCTTGGGCAAGGCGGGCACCTGGAGGAAGAGGTCGCGCGTCGTCGCGGCAATAATGGGCACGATCATGAGGGCCAACACCAGACCCGACGTGAGCAGGCCCTCGCCGTAGCCCACCGAACCCTTGAAGTAGCGAAGGCCCCACACGTCGGGCAGGTTGTTCGCGACGTACGGGTAGACGTGGTGAGAGAGAAAAGGTCCCAGTACGAGGACGCCCCACAGACCAATGATGACGCTCGGAATGCCCGCGAGGATCTCGACGAGGAATCCCAACGGCTGGGCCAACCAACGCGGCAGACGTTCGGTGAGGGCGAGGGCGGTGCCGATGGACAGGGGCACCGCGATCACGACGGCGATGACGGACGTCTCGATCGTGCCCCACACGAGGGGCCACGCGCCGTAGCTCGCTCCCAGGGGGTGCAGGACGCCGTGCGTGCGCACCGCGGGGGCGTACGTGTTACCGGGCAGCCACTGCGAGCCGCTGAAATATCCCAGACCGTTCAAGCGAATGGCCGGCCACGCCTTGACGAAGAGAACGACGAGGACGAGGCTGAGGCCCGCGATGGGAATCCACGACGCGACGCGTCCGCCACCGCGCCAGAGGCGCTCCTCGACGGCGTGGCGCAACCCCACCCGCCGAGTCCGAAGACTCGAGCGGGTGGGGTCTGCCAACGCCGACGTCGCGGGGAGGGCGCGATCGCCGTCGGACATCTACTTGATGCTCTGAATCTGCTTGTACGACGCCGCCGACACCTTCACCGGCAGGGGCTGGAAGCGGACCTGGCTCAGGTAGCGCGAACTGTTGCCAGCCTTGGGACTGATCGCCCACTCGAGCACCGAACGCACGGCCTTGGCGACCGTCGAGCTCGACTGGCTCTTGTTCACGATGGCGTACTCGTAGTTGATGATCGGGTAGCCACCCTTGACACGGCCGTTGATCATCGAGATCGTGCCGCTCGCGGGGGTGATCTTGGCGTAGCCCGCGGCCTCGAGGGCCACAGCGCTGTCACCCGGCATCACGTACTGGCCGTCTCCGTTGAGAAGTCGCGCGTAGCTCAGTCCGTCGCCCAGGGCCTGAGTGAGGTAGCTGACGCCGACGTAGGCCACGCAGCCGGGCGTCGCCTGGCATCCCGACACCATGCCGCCGTTGCCGTTCTCACCCAGGGCGTTGGAGATCGCCGGGAAGGCGACGGTCGTGCCGTAGCTGATGCTCGAAGACCACGTTGAGTCCTGACGAGAGAGGTACTGGGTGAAGATGAAGGTGTCACCACTGCCGTCGGAGCGGTGCAACGCGACAATCTTGAGCGACGGCAACTTCACCGTGGGGTTCAGCGCGGCGATCGCCGGGTCGTTCCAGTTGGTGATCGAGCCGCGGTAGATAGCCGAGAGCACCTTGCCGTTGAGGTTCAGGTGAGCGTTCAGGCCGGGAATGTTGTACGTGATGACCTGGTAGGAGATCGCGAGGGGAATGTTGATCAGCCCCGGGTTTGCGGCCAGCGTCGTGGGTGACAAGTAGGCATCGGACGAGCCAATGTTCACGGTGCCATTCGCCGCGTCGGCGATGCCGGTGCCCGAGCCCGTGCCGGCGGTGGTGATGCTCACGCTGGGGTACGTGTTTTGGTAGGCCGGGGCCCACAGGTTCCACAGCGGGTAGAGCAACGTGCTACCGGTCTCACTGATGTTCGCCGATCCGGGCTTCTCGACGACGATGTTGACCGACGTCGGGGCCTTGACCTTGGGCTTGGGCTTGGCTTTGGACGCCGAGGCCACGCCCGAAGCACCCACGGCCGCGACTGCCGCGGCGAGCGCGACGGCGGGAATCGCGTGGCGCAGCGTGCGAAGATTCTTCACTACATTTCCTCCTGTTTGGTTGGTAGTCCCACGCTAAGGAGTCGATATGAACGACTGGTGACTGAGCGGTGACCCCGAAAAGATCTCTGCGTTATTTCCTGCGAACGACGAAATCAGCCCATCAACCCGTTGACGTAGCGATCCGTGTCGCGCTCACGCGGACTCGTGAAGAGCTCGGCCGTGGCACCGTGTTCAACGAGGTGACCATCGAAGAAGAACATCGTCTGATCCGAGATTCGTCGCGCCTGGCCCAGGTTGTGGGTGACGACGATGAGCGTCAGCGCCGGTGTCATCTCGCGCAAGAGAGACTCGACGGCTTCGGTAGAAATCGGATCGAGGGCCGACGTCGGCTCGTCCAGCAGAAGTACCTCCGGCCCGACGGCGAGCGCTCGCGCGAGACAGAGCAACTGCTGCTGGCCGCCGGACAGACGATACGGCGAATCACCGAGACGGTCTTTCACCGCGTCCCACAGTCCCACCTCGCGCAGGCGCATCTCGGCTACCACGTCGAGCTGCTTGCCGCGAGCGATGCCGTGGGCCTTCGCGCCCGCGACGACGTTGTCGCGGATGGACATCGGAAAAGGGTTTGGGCGCTGAAAGAGCATGCCGACTCGGCGTCGAATCGTCAGCAGATCTTGCTGGGGAGCCCAAATGCTCTCTCCGTCGAGGGTGACGTCACCCTCGTGACGAAAGCCAAACACCTTGTCGTTCATTCGATTGAGCGTGCGAAGAAACGTCGACTTTCCCGAACCGGTCGGGCCGATCAACGCGGTGATCGTGCCGCGGTCAAAGCCCATCGTGACCCCGGAGAGAATTGTCGTTTCGGAGAACTTGAGATTGAGACCTTCAGTCGTGATGACCTGGCGAGGACGTCCCTGATCAGGGTCGAGATTGGCGAGCACCGGGTCGATCCCCAGGGGTACAACTTCAGACTTGCTGACCTCGTCCATGACCTTCCTCGCGTAGCCCTCGCCGACAGCGTACGGAACCGACATGAACGAGAGGTGACGTGAAGGTGTCACGAGATTGATCTTTGACTGCTCACCGCATTTGTTTTGCTAACTCCAGGATTTGCCTCGAAGGTGCGCGTACTCGACGCCCCACCCTCCCTCGCAGCGGGGCCACTCGACGAAGTTGGCGAGGACCACGACACTCGCTGACTGGGTCTCGCGTTGCCCTCCTAACTCAGCCACTCACTCGCGCCGAGCGTGACACGAGAATTCTAAGTGGAGGGCCACTGCCCATTAGGGTTATGAGAGGACATACGCGAGGTCAACATGCGCATTGGGGTTTTGACCGCTGGTGGGGACGCTCCCGGACTCAACGCCGCGATCCGCGCCATCTGTCAGATGTCGTTTCGCCACGGTGACCGTGTCATTGGGATATCCAACGGCTGGGAGGGTCTCGCCAAGGAATTCGCGGGACGCGAATTGACGTCGGCCGACATCGCCGGCATCGTCGGCCTCGGGGGGACCATCCTCGGCACCGCGCGCTACGACCTCGACAATCCCCCGGGCGGACGCGAGAAGGTCATCGCCTCCATTGAGAGCCACCTCGACGCCGTGGTGGCGATCGGTGGCGACGGCACCCAGCGGATCTCGCACTGGCTCGCCGATCGCGACGTGCCCGTCGTCGGCGTACCCAAGACCCTCGACAACGACCTCTTGGGTACCGACTACTGCATTGGCTTCGACACCGCGGTTTCCATTGTCACCGAGTCACTCGACCGCCTCTACACCACGGCGGCGTCGCACCACCGCGTCATGGTCGTCGAGACGATGGGCCGCTCCACCGGGTGGGTGGCCGCCATGGGTGGACTGGCCGGTGGTGCCGACCTCGTCGTCATTCCGGAGTTTCCGTTCACGATGGACGAGATCATCAGCCACCTCGTCGAGCGCCGCGCCGCGGGCTACGGCTTCTCCATCGTCGTCATCGCCGAAGGCGTCAACCTCGAGACCCTGGGCGGCCACGAGACCAGCGAGATATCGGGCGACGGAATCCGTGGCACGCGACTCGCCACGCGCGGCGTCGGTCAGTTCCTCGCCAAGCGCATCGACGAGCACGGTGGCTTCGAGGTGCGCACGACGGTGCTCGGTCACCTCCAGCGCGGCGGCAGCCCCACGGCCTACGACCGCATCTGGGCGACGCGCGTGGGGGTGGCGGCCTACGAGGCGGTCGCCGCGGGCGACTTCGGCACCATTCCGGTCGTGCGCGGTGGCGAGATCGAACTCGCGCCGCTCTCGAGCGTCTCGCACGGCCAGCGACACGTGCCACGCGAGCTCTACGAACTCTGCCAGGCGTTCTTCTAGTCCGACGCCAACGCGCGCAGCTGTCCCAGGCGGTAGTGCGTACGACAGAGGACCTGATAGTGCGTCGCTCCCTCGGAGACGTCACCGAAGAAGAACTGGTCGCCCTCGCGCGCGACGACGCCGTTGACGACGCGCGCGTTGCATCGACCCCGCCGCCCGCACCAGCACGACGACGTCAGCGGCAGCTCGTGGGCGGAGTCGGCGATGGCGAAGAGACGGGCCGAACCCGGGAAGATGTTGAGCAAGAAGTCCGCCGACAGCCCGAACGCGTGCACGTCCACGCCGTCGTCGTCGACGAGTCGCGCCAGAGCGTCGACCTGGGCGACGCTCGCGAACTGGACCTCGTCGATGACTAGGACCCGGATCTCGAGCTCGCGCAGGCGCGCCACGTGGGCGCTCAGGTCTTCGTTGGGAGCAACGGCCTCCGCGTGGGCCTCGATGCCGATGCGGCTCGTCACCATGCCGTCACTGGAACGATCACCAAAGGTCCACAGGGCGACGTCGTTGCGACCCTCTCGCAACTGCCAGCACAGCTGCAAAGCGAGGGTCGACTTTCCCGCGGCCATTGTTCCGTACGTAAATGTCAGTTCCGCCACGACAACCTCGCTACCAAACGCTCCACGATAGTCCCGCCACCTCCGTCGGCCACGAGACGCTGGCTAGATTGAGCCCATGACCTTCAGCGTTCGCCCCGTGGCCTACATCCGAAACGAGCGCAGCGAGGCACTCGACGACAACTGGGACGACGTGGTCTCAACCGTCGAGCTCGCCGCGGACGTGCCCAGCGAAGCGCTCTGGGGGCTGGGCGACTTCTCACACGTGGAGATCGTGTTCTTCGCCGACTGGGCGGACGACGTGCCTCCCGCACCCTGGCACCGGCGTCCGCGGGGCAACCCCGAATGGCCCGACGTCGGCGTCTTCGCCCAACGCAACAAGGACCGGCCCAATCGAATCTTGCTCACGACGGTCGCCTTCTCAGACCTCGCCGAGCGCTCCTTTCGGGTCCGGGGCCTCGACGGCATCGACGGCACGCCGGTACTCGACATCAAGCCCGTCTTTCGCTGGAGCGTGCCGCGCGGTGAGCTACGCGCCGCGCCCTGGAGCGAAGAGCTGGGCGAGCACTACTTCTAGGACGTTTGGCGCGGCCGCGTCGCGAGAAACGTGGTGATCTCCTCGCGCGTGGGACACGTCGCGGGACCGATGCGCTCCACCGCGAGTGCCGACGCGGCGTTGGCGCGTCTCGCGGCTTCCAGGGGCGAGGAGCCCGCGGCGAGTTCCGCGAGGAAGACGCCGTCGTGGGTGTCGCCCGCGCCATTGGTGTCGAGAGCGTCCACCACGAAGCCGGGTACGTCGTGCACGCCGCCCTCGCGAGTGGCGAGGACGCACCCTCGCTCGCCCGCGTGCACGACGACGCCGCGTCGCGCGCTCACCGTGAGCAGGACCTCGAGTACGTCGCTCGTGTCCTCTTCGCCCGACAGGGCGACGGCCTCGGCGGTGTTGAGTAAGAGCCAGTCGGTGCGCGCGAGCACCGCGCTGAGCAGATCGCCGGCGATGTCCAGCACTCGCGGGGCGGGGTCGAACGCCACCACCACGCCGGGCTTTAGCCGACTGATCCACGCGGCGATGGCGGGTCCCGTTTCCGGGTGAACGAGGCAGTAGCCCGAGAGAAAGACGTAGTCGCCGTCGGCGGGCTCGACGCGCGCGAGGGCGTTGGCGTCCAAGGTCAATTCGGCGCCGGGGGCCGTGACGAACGTGCGCTCGCCCGTCGCGTCAACGAGCACGAGGCAAAAGCCGACGTCCTGACTCTCGTCGGGCGCCACCGCGAGGTCGATGTGTTCGCGCTCGAGGTCGCTTCGGGCCAGCTGGGAGAACGCCCCGCGCCCGAGCCGCCCGACGTAGGTGGCCGCCATCTCCTGGCGCGCGGCGGCACTCATGACGTTGAAGCCGCCGCCGGTGGCCAGCACGTGCTGTGACGCGCGAATGTCGCCGCCGTGCACCGGCAGGTGCTCGACCATCGTCACGACGTCCACCATCACCGTGTCGAGGTTGAACAGCCGGTTCCCCGTCATCGCGGCGCCACGACGTCGTCGTGTTCGCTCAAGAAGGCGTTGACGATCTCGAGGTAGCGAGCCGGCTCTTCGACGAAGGGCATGTGGCTCGACTGGTCGAAGACCTCCCAGCGCGCACCGGCGATCTCGGTGACAAAGGGGGCGAGCGTCGTCGGCGTCGCCTCGTCGTAGCGCCCCGAGAGCACGAGCGTCGGAGCGCTGATGGCACCCAGTCGTCCCACCACCGACCAGGTGCGCAGAGTGCCGATGCAGTAGAACTCGTTGGGCCCATTCATCGTTCGATAGACCGTCGGGTCCTCGGCCATCAGTTCCCAGCTGCGCCTCACCTCCGGCGGGTTGGGCACGACCCGACAAACGTGTCGGTCATAGAAGACCTGGGTCGCGGCGACGTACTGGGGATCCTCCAGGGAGCCCGCGGCTTCATGGGTGTCGAGCGTCTCGCGCACTTGCGCCGGAAGCTCGGTGCGCAGGCGCGTGGCTTCACTCACCCACAACTCCATGGACGCCGGCGAGTTCGAGAGGATCAGCGAACGAAGGCCGGCGGGACGCGTGAGGGCGAACTCGGCGCCGAGCATGCCGCCCCAGGACTGGCCCAGCAGGTGAAAGCGCGCGGAGAGTCCGAGCGCGTCGAGCAGATTGTCGAGCTCGTCACGAAAGAGGGCCACGGTCCAAAAGTCGTCGCCCGCGTCGCGCCGGTGCGTCGAGTTTCCACACCCCACCTGGTCGTAGTGGATAACCGGTCGCCCCGAGAGCGCCAGGGCGCTCAGGGACAAGAGGTAGTGGTGCGTGGCCCCCGGACCACCGTGGACGATGACAACCGGGGTGAGGGGCGAGTCGAGGTCGCCGCTCACCCGGTACCACGTGCGCATGTCACCAAAGGCGACGGTCCCCTCTCGGGTGGGCTCGAGGATCATCTCCGAACGATATCCCCGTTCGCGAGATCGCCAGAATTCGTTTCTTAGCATTTCATTATGGGCCCTTAGTTGAAACTTCGACTGAGTTTTGTAGCCTCGACACGTGAGTGGCGGGCCCCAGTCACCTCGAAGGGAACTCCAATTTCAATGACTCAACGCGTCACCCAGCGTGCGCGCCACGCGGCGCTGCCCGACGCCAGTGGCGTCGAGGGCAACGCGCGCCTCACGGGACTGCTGGCCGTCGTGCTCCTTGTTCTGCTCGCCCTCGAGGGCGCGACCATACCCTTCATTGGCTCGCTGTTGAGCGCGCACGTCTTCATCGGCGTCCTTCTCATACCTCCGGTCCTCTACAAGGTCGCCTCGACGACGTGGCGCTTCGCCAAGTACTACGGCGGCGACCCACGCTACCGGCGCAAGGGCCCTCCCGTCGTGGTGCTGCGCCTGCTCGGACCCGTCGTCGTGGTGCTCACCCTCGTCGTCATTGGCTCGGGCGTCGGCCTCGTCGTGCTCTCGCGCGCCCAGCGAGGGCTCATGCTCACGATCCACCAGGCGAGCTTCGTGCTGTGGTTTGGGGCAATGACGATTCACGTCCTGGGCCACCTCGTCGAGACGGCCAAACTCGCCCCCCTCGACTGGTTCGCGCGCACGCGTCGCCAGGTACGCGGGGCGTCGCTTCGCCAGTGGGCCGTGGCCTCGAGCATCGTCCTCGGCGTCATCGGTGCCGTCGTGTTCACGCCCTACGCGAACGGCTGGTTCTCCCAGACGTTCTAGCTAGGGACTAGCCGACGAGGGGAAGTGACTGACCGGGTTGCCAGTCAACGAGCGTCGTCGACGAGTGCGCCGCCGCGAGGTGGGTGGCGAGTTCCGCGGGCGTACCCGCGAGCTGGGGAAACGTGCCGTAGTGATAGGGCGCGAATCGAGTCAGTCCCAGCAGGTTGATCGCGTAGGCCGCCTCGCGAGGGCCCATGTTGTAGTGCCCGTCAATGGGCATGAGACCGAGCTCGGGCGCGTAGAGATCGCGCACGATAGCCATGTCCGAGAAAACGTTCGTGTCACCCGAGATGTAGACCGGCCCGCCCTCGCCCGCTGGCAGCGTGATGACGTAGCCCACCGGGTTGCCGCCGTAGATCGACGGTGCGTTCTCTCCCCCGTGGATACCGCACGAGTGATCGGCCCCCACCATGGTAAAGGCGAGATCCTTCGTGCGAAAGGTGCCACCCTTGTTCATCTCGACCACGTCGCTCAGACCGGCCGACGCGAAGTAGGCGGCCATTTCGGGCACGCAGATCACGGTCGCGCCCGTCGCGATGGCCAGGGGAATGACCGAGGCCATGTGGTCGAAGTGGCCGTGCGTCACCGCGATCAGGTCAAGCTCGCCCAGGTCGCCCAGGTCGGCCGGCATCTTGGGATTCTCCAGCCACGGGTCAAAGATCACCCGCGTCCCGCTCTTGCTCGTCAACAGGACACTCGCGTGGCCGAGCCAGGTCAAGGTGCCCGGGGCTCCCACGAGGGACGTGGCGTGGTCGTTGGCGGTCATGGATCCTCCTGGTGGTACGAGTACTCGTGGCGATGATAGGTCCGCGCGGCGCGCGCGTGCCCGCTACAACCCACAGCCGAGGGCGCGGGCGTAGGCGCGAAAGGGCAGTCGGTAGAGCGCGACAGCGGCGGGATTGGACTTGGGCAGGCTAAAGAGCCAGCGCCCCTCGACGAAGTGCCAGTAGTCGGTCATCACCACCCCGCTGATCTCGTAGTGCACGAGCCAGTAACCGGCGCTCGCGCGAGAGACTCTCGTCACGTGCGCGACTCCGGGAGGATCGGGGCACTCGAGGTGACGGCGCACGTAGTCGGCACGCGAGATGACCGCACGGCTCGCCGCGTCGAAGCGGTCGTAAACCGCCCCGACGCGATTGGCGCCGTAGTTGTCGTTGAACGTCGTGGCGACTGCCCTCAACGCACTCGCACTCGAGGCGTCACCTGCACTCGTGCTCGTGGCCCGGTGGGCCGCGCCCACCACGAGCGCGAGCACGAGTGCCCCGCTGAGCCACGTTCTCACCCACGGGCGCACGCGCGCGCGAGGGGCCGATGGTGTTTCGGACACGTGCGAAGGCTACTCACGGCCCGCGCCCGACACGCGCTGACACGCCCAGTAGAATTGACCCGAACGTCGGGGCGGCTGGCGATAACCACGATCAGAAGGTGGGCTCGAGTGAGAGCTGGTCTGCGGTGGCGACACGGCGTGTTGCTCGCGCTGGGGCTGACACTGAGTGTCGCCACGGTGGTGCCGGCGTCCTCGTCCACGGACCCGTCGTCTCGCCACCCGGCGAGCAACATCGCCGCTCACCCGGACTTTGAGAGCTCGGGACCCTGCTACGCGAGGTCGCACGCGCTCAGCTGCGCGAACCCGTGCTTTCGTCTCGCGAGTGGGTCCATCCACGTCCTGCCCTACGACAATTCCGCGGCGTGCACGACGTACGTCCTGGCGGCGATCAACGCGGCCCACGTGGTCGAGCACTTGGCGCCGATGGTGTTGCCCAATAACTGGTACACGCTCTCCGTGGACGAGCAGATGTTCGTGCTGACCAACCTCGAGCGCACGTCCCGGGGGCTGCCGCCCTACCTCGGCCTCACCCGGGGCCTCGCGATTTCGGCGCGCGCCGGGGCGCTGAAGAACGTCGACCCCTGGTTCGTCAGTGGCGTGCGTGCCGCTCACTTCACCTCCATTCTCGCGGACGCGTCTCCGTCGCCGCTGGCGGCTGACTACGTGTGGATGTACGACGACGGCTGGGCCGGCAGCGTCGCCGCGACGTCCAACATCGACTGCACGAGCGCACACTCGCCGCGCTGCTGGGGACACCGCGCCAACATTCTCGGCGGCTACCTCGGCGCGTACTGTCATGACTGCCAGATGGGAGCCGCGTACGTCAATAGCGCCGGGGCCGGAGCATACGCCGAGATCTTCGTGCGCCCTCAGGGCCGCCCGGCGCCGATGTACTTCTCGTGGAGCGACGTCGTCGCGCACCTCGCACCCACGACATCGACCACCGGGGTGATGCCCACGACGTCGACGACGTCGGTGCAGATCACCACGGGCTAGAGCGAGCCCGTGCGTCGCCTCGTGAGACGGCGAACGCGCACGGCCCTCAGTAGAATTAGGCGATACCTGGCGACTCCACCCACTCACCAGGCGGTGACGGCGTGAGTGCGAGTGCGAGCAACGCCCACCCGCCCACCTCGCGACGCGGCCACCACCGCGGAAATCGACGGGTGGCGCTCGTCACCGTCGTCACAGTGACGAGCGCCCTCGCCGTGGTCATCTGGTTCGCCCTCGCGGGGTCGACGCCCGAGAACACCGGCAGCTTTCCGGTGGTCACCACCTCACCCACTCCCTCGTATCCTGTGGGACACGTTGACGCCTCCGAGCCCTCGGGCATGGCCCCGCCCGGCGCACACGCTCTCGCGGGTTACTCGCGCAGCTACGTCAGTGACTTTTCCGGCACGACGATTCCTCCGGGGTGGTTCAAGTTCACCGGCAAGCCCAACATCGACCTCACCGGTCAGTTCGGCGCTCGTCACGTCCTCGAGAGCGGGGGACTTCTGCGCCTCAACACCTGGCGCGACCCCCAGTACGCGAACAAGTGGGTGGGTGGGGGCATCTGCCAGTGTGGCCTCGCGCGCATCTACGGCGCCTACTTCGTGCGTTCACGCATCAGCGCCAGCGGGCCCAATGAAGTCCAACTTCTCTGGCCCGCGTCAAACATTTCCCCCCCCGAAATCGACTTCAACGAAACCGGCAGTCACCACTTGTCCACGTCCTGGACCATTCACTGGGGAGTCGAGAACTCGATTGACCAGCGCTCGATCATCATCGACATGACCAAGTGGCACACTTGGGGCGTGATCTGGTCTCCGAGCGCCGTCACCTTCACCGTCGACGGCAAAGCGTGGGGCGAGTTCTCGACGAGGGCGAACATCGCGAACGTACCGATGACCCTCGACTTCGAGCAGTTGGCGCTCTGTCAGTCGGGTCGCTACTGTCCGAGCGCTCCCGCGTCCATGCTCATTGACTGGGTGGCCGAGTACACACCCCTCACGCCCACCGAGCGCACTCTGCGATGACGCACTCACCACGAGGGTGCGAGGTGAGTGCGAGGTGGGAACGATGGTGACGCGCCACTCGGCGCGAGATCCACGGATCCTCGCGTACGTCGCGGACCGGCTCTTCAGTCTGCGCTCCATCGTGTCGCACCGGCTGCGCCGTGTCCCCCTCGTGGGCCCGTCGTACGCGGGCATGAGTGACCGACTCTTTCGACGCCGGTTCGTGGCCGATCTCCAACTCCTCAATGACACGCTGGCCCAGCACGGCTTCGCGGATCGCTACTGGCTCTGGGCCGGCGTGCTGTTGGGCTGGGCGCGTGAGGGCGCACCGCTCGCCCACGACCGCGACGTCGACTTCGCCCTTCTGCCGGAGGACTTCGCCCGACTCGTAGATCTCGCCGCGGAACTTCGCGCCGCGGGGTTCATCCCGTTTCGCCAGTTTCGAAACAACGAGGGCACACTTACCGAAGTGACCTTTCGTCGGCACGCGGCGCGATTCGAGTTCTTCCTCTTCACGCCGAGCGATGGTGGGCTCACCTTCTACCTCTACGGCTGGCCCCCGGGGCACCTCCTCGAAATCGAAGCCCGACTGGCCGACCAGGAGAGAGTTCCCCTTGACTTTCTTAACCGACGCTGGCTGCGCTCGCGCGACGTCGAGGACGAACTCACGGCGCTCTACGGCACGTGGCGCCGTCCCGAACCCGACTGGAACTACCTCGAGGACATGCGCGCCGAGATTGCCCGGCGTGCCTGGACGAACCCCGACACGACGTGGCGCGACGAGCGAGACGCGCCTCGTCCCATTCGACTCGTCGATGCCGAGCTGACTGAACCCTGGCCCGACCTGGCGGCCGACGCGCACTACCGTGACGCGTGGGTCGTGCTGAGAGACGGGGGCGTCCCGCGCGCCCTCGTCGAAGTCGCACTCAGCGCCGACGCGCGCGCGACGCACGGCCACCTGGATCGCTCCGCGCGGCGTCTCCCCCCGAGACGGGTAGGGCCCGTGGTGAGCGACCGCGACCTACCTCGCATCTCCGTGGTGGTGCCCACGATCGGCACGCGTCTGGAGGAACTCGAGGAGTGTTTGACCTCGCTCGAAGGTCTCGACTACCCCGAGGTTGAGATCATCGTCGTGGACAACCGCCGCGAGGTGCCAACGCCCGATCCGCTCGCGGGCCTCGCGGCGCGCCACCTCGCGCGACTCGTGCGCGCAACTCGTGCGGGCATCTCCGCGGCGCGCAACGTCGGCATCGAGGCGGCCACTAGCGACGTGATCGCCTTCACCGACGATGACGTGCGCGTCGATCGTGAGTGGTTGCGCGCCATCGGCACTCGCCTCGCGCTCGAGAGCGACACCGATGCGATCAGTGGGCTCGTCCTACCCGCCCAACTCGAGACCGCCGCGCAGATCTATTACGAGCGCTACTTCGGGGGCTTCGGCGGTCCACGCACGTTTGAGCCCCTGCACCTCATCGCCGACGACCGCGGCACGGGATGCCTGCGCGGTGGTCGCTTCCTCGCTCTCAACGACGAGGAGCGCGAGGTGCGCCGCGCGTCCCTCTACGGCGTGGGCGCCTACGTCGCGGGCGCCAACATGGCCTTTCGCCGAGAAGCCCTCGCGCGCATCGGTGGCTTCAACGAGGTCCTGGGCACGGGCACGGCGTCGCGCGGCGGTGAGGATCTCTACGCGTTCATCACCCTGCTCGACCGGGGAGGGAAGATCGCCTACGAGCCGGCGGCCTTCGTACGTCATCGACACCGGACCGCGTACCAGGACCTCACGTCCCAGATGGACGCGAGCGGCGTGGGCTTTAGCGCCATGCTTAGCGCCCTCGTGGTATCTAATCCCTGTCATCTGGCGCGCCTGGCTTCCCAAATCGCCGTCGCGACGGCCCAGACCCTGCGCCGCGCCCGTCGCCACGGCCTCTCACGCGCGCTCGGCACCTCGTCTGACACACCCCCCGAGCTCTTCTGGCGCGAGGTGCGCGGATACCTGCGCGGGCCACGGGCCTACGCCGCGAGTCGCCGATCGCGCTAGGGCACGCGGGCGACGTCGGGAGGTGCGCTGTTACTCGTCGCGCGGTAGCGGCGAATCAGCACGGGTAGGAAGAAGACTCCCTGGAGGAGCGACGAGCCCAGGGAGGCCCAGCCAATCGCCGCGAGTCGGTAGCGACCAATGAGGGCGAGGACGAGAGAGAAGTACACGACGGCACTCACGAGCGATCGGGCGACCATCCACCACAGCCGTCGGTCCAGCCACGCGAAGGAGGTGAAGAGGATCGTCACGGCGTTGCCCGGCAGCGAGAGCAGGAGCATGCGCAGCAGCGTCGTGCCGTGCGTGGCGTAGGACGCGCCGAAGAGTTGCAACAGCGTAGGGGCGAACGCCACGCCAAAGACGACGATCGGTCCGAGCACGGCGGCCCCGGTGAGAATCGTCGTCGTGGCGTGTCGACGCACCGCGTGAGGTTCCGAGGATGCCTCAACGAGGAATGACGTCGCAATGTTCCACAAGAAGTACGTCGCGCCCGAGGCGATCAGGGCTGGCAGGTAGTAGTAGGCACTCATCACCGCGCCGAGGCGCTGGATGACGATGAGCGTGACGATGGTCGGCGTGAACATGCTCAGCAGGAAGGTGGCGTAGTGGGCCAGGGCCAGGGTCACGATTTCACGCGTGCGCGGCAGCTCGCCCACGCGCGTGCTGTAGCGCTCGTGATCGGGGATGCGCCGGCCAAAGAGGTACCACGACACCGCGAGGATCGTGATCGCCACCGGCGACGTCCACGCGAGGAAGATGCCCTGACTCTCGCTGAGAGCGAGGAACGCGGGCAAGAGGGCCATCTTGGCCAGCGCGAAGAAGATGTTCTCGAGCGGCACCCACTTGGCCGCTCGCAGTCCGGTGAGTGCGGAGTCCTGGAGCACGAAGATGGTCCACAACACGACCGAAAAGACGAAGATCGTTCGCCACGCGAGCGTGGGGGGCAAGAAGCGATCAGTGAAGCCCACGGAGACGTAAATCGTTGCCGCGATGAAAGCGATCGAGGTGCACAGCGCGTAGGCGCGTAGGACAAAGGCGCGCGTCTGTGCGCCGGCGACGGGCAAGAATCGCTCGAAGACCGCGCCGAAACTCAGTTGCGCCAAGTTCGCGAGCAGAGCCATGGCGGCGATCTCGGCCGACGTGCGGCCGATGACCGTCGGGCCCGCCAAGTGGGCGGCGATACCCCAGAAGGCCACGCCGAGCACGGCGGTGCCGCCCGAGGAGAGCATGAGGGCGGCGGCGTTGCGCACGAGGCGTCCGAGGTGGGGGCGTCTCATGGACCGTCGCACTCGAACGTGCATCGTTCTCCTCGCGAACCGCGGACACTTCGCGTACGCGCTGAGTCTACGAAGCGTCGCCCCTCACCCTCGCCGCGAGCGCGTCAGCGCAGTCGTCGGGCCGGCACCCCACCGTAGAGGCCCCCGGGTCCGAGGTCGTTCGCCACCACCGCCCCCGCGGCCACCGTGACGTCGTCGCCGATGGTCACGCCGGGCACGATGGTCACCCTCGCGCCGATCCAGCAGCGACTGCCGAGTCGCACGTCCTCGTAGGTTGCCTGCGGGTCGATGCGCCCGTCGCCGTCGCGCGCGTGCGTCGAGGTGAGAATCATGACCTCGGGCCCCACCAGCGTTTCCTCGCCCACGCACACCGCGCCGGCGCCCTCAACGAAGAGACCCCGATTGATCCACGAGCGGGCGCCGACGGAGAAGTTCCTCGTCTGGACGCGCGCCGCCTTCAGGCCACAGGGCGTCGCCACGTCGACCCCGACTAAGCGCAGGCTCGCAAAGATCAGCGACTCGGGAAAGACGTCCCAGCTCAACACGTACTCACAGAGCGCGACGCGGGCGACCTCGCGCGGTCCGCGTCGGGCGAGCGCGAGAAGTCCTCGAAGGCCGCGACGCGGAGCCGGCGTCACGTGCTCGGCCCCGCCACGAGAACGCTGGCCGTGGGCCAGGACGCGTCGACGCGATACCCGTGAGAGACCAGGTCGGCCGAGAAGCGACTCATCCAACCCGGTGCGTATCCCGCGACAATCTCACCCCACGCTGCCTGGGTCGCGCTGAGCACGACGACGGCGGGGCGCTTCTTGAGCATCGCCGTTTCGTCGGTCGCGACGCTCGGCGTCGTGAAGTTCGCCGCGAAGAACAGCGGCGTCGAGCCGAGGTTGCGTTGGCCCACCGGCAGGTACGGCGCCACCATCCCGATCGCTTGGCCCGGCTTGACGAGCGAGTACGCGAGGTTGACCGCCTTTACGTCATCGAGACTAAAGGCCGAGTAGGCGTCGTTGCCGCCGCGAACGACCGTCGTCGCCACCGCGAAGCCCATGACGACCACGATCATCGACACGACCTGGACGAGCGAGGCGCGGCGCGCGGGTCTCGCCGGCCACCAGGGCGCCACGCTGCCCGCAGTCCGCGGAGCCAACGCCGACGCGGCGAGGAGAGACACGAAGGGCAGCCCGAAGAGCGTGACCCGCAAGAGTCCCTCTCCGCCGTAGTTCTGTAGGGCCAGCAGCACGAAGGGCGCCGCGACCGCGGCCTCGAGGAAGCGCGAGTTGCACGCCCGGCGCAGCGCC
>JAJYAC010000011.1 GCA_021779735.1 Actinomycetes bacterium | reverse complement strand
CCCGTGATTATCCCTCGTCTAGCCATTGGCCCTCCCCACTAGCTCTACGCCCGATGGTAGGGGGGACGCGGCTCCACAGATACGTCGGGCACCAACCGGTAGAAGTCGACGTCAGATCCCAGGTGACGCCCTAGTTGGCAGAGGGCGCCGACGCCTAGGGAATCCTCACGGTGATAGTCAACCCTCAGTGGCGCTGGTGATACCCCGCGGGACAACGCGGCGCGTAGCCGGTGATGTGACGAACGCTCGAGCCGCGCACGCAGGTGATGGTGGACTTGACCGGTGACGACCACGCGCTCGCGGATCCGCCACTGCCGCCACTCGTGGTGACGCGCACGCCGTAGGGCGTCGAGGGCGAGAGACCGTAGAACGTGCACGAGGTAGTGCTCGTACGAGCGGTGAAGCTCGAGGGTGTGTCCAGTCCGTAGAGGAGCGTGCACAGGAAGGGCCCCGCGGTGGAGCCCGCCTGCCAGGTGGCGGTGAGTGCCGTACCCGAGCGCGAGACACTGAGGTTGTGCACCGCGCCGTACGTCGCACCGCGGGCGAGGATGTAGGGACAGCCCGTCACGCCGCCGGGCGTCGTGATGAGGCTCGCACAGCCGTTGGAGGACTCGGCGATACCCAGTGGCGTGTAGTTCGCGGGCCACTGGTCGATGTACTCGTGCACCGAGGAGTTCCAACCCGTGAGATCGGCCCCCGTGATGTTGAGCGTCGCGGCGCCCGCGGCGGTCACGTCCGTGATGTTGTCGCTGTAGCTGCCCGAGCCGACCGTCATTCCGGGCGCCAAAGCGTCGAGGACCGGCTGGGAGTCGTTGCCGGAGCAGCTGAGCGACAGGTAGAGACCGGTGGCCCCCGCCTCGGCGCCCGCGAAGGCTAGTGCGTGACTCTCAAAGGTAGCCGCGCCCGAGTGGCTCCCCGCGTGGAACGAGGGGTCCGTGCCAAAGACGACCACGTTGCCGGTCACCGCCGGAGTCCACACCGCGGCCAGCGAGTCGAGGGTGCCGGGGAAGACGTCATTACAGCGCGGGTCACCGATGACCAAGAGCCCGTACGCGGAGAAGTCGGCCGTCGTCATCGCGGCCCACTGGGCGTCGGAGGCGATCGTGACGCTGTAACCCAGTGCCTGGAGATCGACGACCTCGAGGCTGGTGGCCCCGCTGTAGAGGCTCGGCCCGTAGACGAGGGCGGTGAGCGAAGTCGCGGCGCCCGCACTGCTGGGCGTCAGGCTAACGAGCGAAGTGAGCGCGAGAACCATGCTCACCGTGACGGCGACGGGCATACGCGTCCAGCGACGAAGTGTCGGGGAAAACATGTCTTCTCCTTGTGTCTAAATCGCGACAATTCTACGTGAGATGACGCGGGATGCTGAGAATACTAAGAATTTCACGGTGCTCGCGACAATCCTGGCACTTGACCAGGAGAAATATCGCAGTCCCAACGGGATTCGAACCCGTGCCTCCACCTTGAGAGGGTGATGTCCTAGGCCACTAGACGATGGGACCATGAAACGAGCTCTCGCTCACTTCGCTCGGGGGCAAGGACTCGAACCCTGAATAACTGGACCAGAACCAGTTGTGTTGCCAATTACACCACCCCCGAAGGGCTGGGCAATCTTACCCGACTCGCTCGCGGGGCCGCCAGCCGACCCCTAGGACAACGCCGCGGTGAGTGCGCTACCCAAGCGAGCGAGCACGACGTCGCGCCCGAGGATGACGAGTGACTCAAAGAGCGGCGGTCCGACGAGAGCGCCGGTGACCGCGAGGCGCACCGGCGCCTGGGCTTGGCGCAGCTTCCAGCCGAGCGCGTCACCCGTCTCGAGGATCGCCGCGTGCAGATCATCAACGGTCCACGCCACCTCGGCGAGGCGCTCGATGGCACTCGCGAGCATGACGCGCCCCAGGGGATCTGCGCGCAGCACCTTGGCGAAGGCGACGTCATCGAGGGCGGGCTCAACGAAGAAGAAGGCGATCATGTCGGGAATCTCACCCATGGTTGCGACGCGCGTCTGCACGAGGGGCGCGACCTGACGCCAGAGCTCGTCGTCGAAGTCGTCCTCGCTCCAGGGGACGACGCGATCATCGGGGCGCCAGTTGCTCGCCCACGGCGTCACCCAGGGCGCGGCGGCTTCGAGGAACTCCTCGGGCGAGAGCGCGCGCACGAACTCGCCGTTGACGTGGGTCATCTTTTTGAGATCAAAGAACGCCGGCGAGTCCGAGACGTCCTCTAGGCGAAACTGCTCGACGAGCGCTTCGCGACTGATGATCTCCTCGTCACCTCGCGGACTCCAGCCGAGCAGCGAGAGGTAGGACACGATCGCCTCGGGCAAGAAGCCGTCGTTGCGGTACTGCTCGACCGAGACGGGGTCCTTGCGCTTGGAGAGCTTCTTGCGACTCTCGTTCACGAGAAGCGGCAGGTGCGCGTAGCGCGGCAGGTTGACCGGAGTCACCCCCGCGCACTCGTTGAGGGCGTGCCACATCATGATCTGCTTGGGCGTCGTGGGCAGGAGGTCCTCGCCGCGAATGATGTGCGAGATGTTCATCGAGCGGTCGTCGACGGCGTTGGCGAGGGGGTAGAGCACGACGCCGTTGCCCTTGACGACAATGAAGTCTTCGTAGGCGTCGTGGGGAAAGGTGATGGCGCCCCTAATCACGTCGTCGACGACCGTGACGCCCTCGTCGGGCACGCGAAAGCGCAGCGCGACGCCGGGGGCGCGCTCGACGCCGCGATCGCGACAGAACCCGTCGTAGCCGGGCTTGGCGTTGGTGGCGATCCTCGCGTCGATCGCCTCGCGCGTGCAGTCACACGCGTAGAGGTGCCCGGCGCCAAGCAGCGCCTCGGCCGCCGCGGTGTGCTCAGCGAGCAGGTCGCTCTGGTAGAAGGGTCCCTCGTCGTAGTCCAGACCCAGCCAGGCCATCGCCGAGATGATGCCGGCCTTCCACTCCTCGCGGTTGCGCTCGGCGTCGGTGTCTTCGATACGTAGAACGAAGGTGCCGCCCGTGTGGCGCGCGAAGAGCCAGTTGAAGAGACTGGTCCTCGCCGAGCCCACGTGGAAGAACCCGGTGGGCGAGGGCGCGAAACGCACCCGATTCACTAGTCCCCCAACGAGATCGCGCCGTTGGGACAGCCCGCGACGGCTTCGCGCAGCCGCTCGTCGAACTCGGGTCCCGGCTCGTCGTTGAGCACGTACATGTAGCCGTCGTCGCGCACCTCGAAGATCTCCGGGGCGATGGACATGCACACCGCGTTGCTCGTGCACAGGTCGTAGTTCACGATTACCTTCATGAGGCTCCTTTGACGAGTCAATCGTACCGGTCGACTCGCCGCGCGCGAAGCCCTAGCCTGGGCGCGTCGAAAGGTTCTCGTGCAACAGCGCCACATCGGCTCACTTCGCGTCTCGGTCGTGGGGGTGGGCTGTAACAACTTCGCCAAGCGTCTCGACCAGGCGGCCACCAGCGCCGTCGTAAACGCCGCCCTGGATGCCGGCATCACCTTCTTTGACACCGCCGACATATACGGCGACACGCTCTCGGAGACCTACCTCGGCGTCGCGCTGGGTGAGCGGCGAGCCGAAGCGATCATCGCGACCAAGTTCGGCATGCCCATTGACGACACGCGCTACGGCGCGAGCCCCGCGTACGTGAAGCGAGCCTGCGAGGACTCGCTGTCTCGCCTCGGGGTCGAGACCATCGACCTCTACCAGCTGCACTACCCCGACGAGAGCGTGCCGATCGAAGAGACCCTGGGCGCCCTTCACGAGCTCGTCGCCGCGGGCAAGGTGCGCGAGATTGGCTGCTCGAACTTGTCCGCGGACCAGCTGCGCGCGGCCACGGTGGCCGCGGGCGACGGGCCCACCTTCGTCTCGATTCAGAATCAGTACTCGCTGCTCGCGAGAGAGCCCGAGAGGGACGGGGTGCTCGAGGCCTGTCGCGAGCTGGGCGTCGCGTTCCTGCCCTTTTACCCCCTCGCCAACGGGCTCCTCACCGGCAAGGTCCGCCCGGGTGAGGCGGTGCCGAACGACTCGCGCCTCGCCCACATGCCCGCCGATCGCCGCGCCCACTGGCTCAGCGACGAGATGCGAGAGCGCGTCAACGCCCTGGTCTCCCTCGCCGAGGAAGTCGAGATCCCCCTGCTCGACCTCTCTTTCTCGTGGCTGCTCGCCCGCGCCGAGGTCGCCTCGGTGATCGCCGGGGCCTCGACCCCCGATCAGGTGCGCGCCAACGCCACCTCCGTGCGCGAGCTCTCGCCCGAACTCCTCGCGCGACTCAACGCCCTGACCTGAAACGACGCGAGCGAGTCGCGCCTCTCGAGGTGCCTCGAACGGCTAGGAGGTCTTCACGCTCGCGAGGATCTTGGTGAGCGTGTCCTTCGCGTCGCCAAAGACGAGCGTCGTCTTGGGGTTGTAGAGCAGCTCGTTCTCGATGCCGGCGAATCCAGGGCGCATCGAGCGCTTGAAGAACAAGACGTTCTCGGCCAAGTCCGCGTGGATGATCGGCATGCCGTAGATCGGCGAGGTCTTGTCGTCGGTCGCGGCCGGGTTCACCGTGTCGTTCGCTCCCACCACGAGCGCGACGTCGGTCGTCGCCAGCTCGGAGTTCGCCTCGTCCATCTCCTTTAGCTGCTCGTAGGGGACGTTGGCCTCGGCGAGCAGGACGTTCATGTGACCGGGCATGCGTCCAGCGACCGGGTGGATCGCGAAGAAGACCTCGATGCCCTTCTTTTCAAGCTCTTCGGCCAGCTCGCGCACGACGTGCTGGGCCTGGGCGACGGCGAGGCCGTAACCCGGGATGATGACCACGCGGCTCGCGTATCCCAAGAGAATGGCCGCGTCCTCGGGCGAGCCCGAGCGCACGCTGCGCCCGTCGGCGCGCGCGCTTTCGCCACTCGCCGTCACCACCGAGCCAAAGGCCGAGAAGAGGATGTTGGGTAGTGAACGTCCCATCGCGGCCGACATGAGACGCGTGAGGAGAATACCCGAGGCGCCCACGAGGGTACCGGCGACGATGAGCAGGTTCGATCCCAGCGTGAAGCCCGACGCCGCCACGGCAAGACCGGTGAAGGAGTTGAGCAGCGAGATGAGAACCGGCACGTCCGCTCCGCCGATGGGCAGCACGAAGGCGATGCCGAGCAAGAAGGAGAGGCCGAGTAGGACCCACAGCAGCGTGGTCGAAGAGCCCACGAGGATGGTGATGATCAGGGCGAGCGCGCCCAGTCCCACCACGCCGTTGATCGCCTGCTGGCCGGGGTAGGTCACGGGGCGTCCCGTCATCAGCTCCTGGAGCTTCGCGAAGGCGATCGCCGAGCCCGAGAAGGAGACGGTGCCGATGAGAACTCCCAGCAGAACTTCCAGCGTCACGTAGGTCGCCGGGTGCGTGGACTTGATGTGCACGAACTCGGTGATGGACACCAGCGCGGCCGCGCCACCGCCCACGCCGTTGAAGATGGCCACGAGCTGGGGCATCGCGGTCATCTTCACGAAGCGCGCCACGGGCACGGCCACGATGAGGCCAATGGCCATGGCGAGAATGATGAGCGGCACGTGGTAGAGCGCGTGACCGTCGACGTGCTTGAAGAACGTGGCGACGATCGCGAGGATCATGCCGGCCGCGGCCACCAGGTTGCCCTGGCGCGCGCGCTTGGGACTGCCGAGGCCCTTTAGCGCGACGAGGAAGGAGACGGCCGAGACCAGGTAGATGAGGTTGATGGCGGTGTCGCGACTCACTGGGCTACCTCGTCACTCGTGGGGGCCTTCGCCGCGGGCTTCTTCGCCTTGAACATCTCGAGCATGCGGTCGGTGACGACGAAGCCGCCCACGACGTTGAGCGTGCCGAGGATGACTGCGAGAAAGCCGAGGACCTCTTCCAAATTGGTGTTGGCCGCGCCCAGGATGAGCATCGAGCCCACGACGATGACGCCGTGGATGGCGTTGGATCCACTCATGAGGGGCGTGTGCAAGATGCTCGGCACCTTGGCGATGATCTCGATGCCCACGAAGATCGCGAGCACGAGCACCGTCGCGTACTGCAAGAGAGTGTTACCCATCAGTCATTCTCCTTCGCGCCCTCGGGCGCGGTGATCGCCACGTGGGCGAGACCCAGCTTCTCGGCGGTGGGCGCGTGGTTGATTTCGCCGTTACGAGCGACAGTCACGCCCACGACCACTTCATCGCTCCAGTCCGGGTGCAGCTCGCCGTGATCGCCAAAGAGGCCCAGGAGCTTTAGAACGTTGTTGGCGAACATGAAACTCGCGTGCGCGCCCATCTGAGCGGGCGGGTTGGAGAGCCCCACGACGCGCACGCCGTGGTGCTCGACGACCTCGCCGGCGATGGTCAGCTCGCAGTTGCCGCCGCCGTCGGCGGCCATGTCGATCACGAGTGAGCCCTCGCCCATCGCCTCGACCATCGCGGTGGTGAGAAGGATCGGCGACTTTCGCCCCGGCACCGCGGCGGTCGTGATGACGATGTCGGCGTTGGCGACCTCGCCCGTAAGTTCCTGTTGCTGCTGGGCCCGCTCGTCGTCAGTCAGCTCGCGCGCGTAGCCCCCGGCCGCGTCGGCGGTAACCGAGAGCTTCACGAAGGTGGCCCCGGCCGACTCGGCCTCTTCTTTGGCGGCCGAGCGCACGTCGTAGGCGCGCACCTTGGCCCCCAGGCGCTTGGCGGTGGCGATGGCCTGCAGGCCCGCGACGCCCACGCCCATGACCAAGACCTTGGCCGGGCGGATGGTGCCCGCCGCCGTCGTGAGTAGGGGGAAGAACCGGTCGAAGTACGTGGCGCCGGCGAGCGCCGCGCGGTACCCCGAGACCGTCGCCTGGCTCGAGAGGGCGTCCATGTACTGCGCGCGGCTGATGCGCGGCAACAAGTCAAAGGAGAGGGTCGTCACCTTACGGTCGTTGAGGACCTTGACCACGTCGCTCGCGAGCAGCGGCGAGAGGAAGGAGAGGTGCAGGCTGCCCTCGGGCACGAGGGCGGCTTCTTCCAGAGTGGGCGGGTTCACG
This sequence comes from Actinomycetes bacterium, assembly GCA_021779735.1. Taxonomy (GTDB): domain Bacteria; phylum Actinomycetota; class Acidimicrobiia; order Acidimicrobiales; family RAAP-2; genus RAAP-2. The sequence continues at coordinate 30,313 of JAJYAC010000011.1, read as the reverse complement.
CGCAGGTTCACCTCGCCGCGCGGCGCGTCGGCGATGGTGGCCCCGGCCGCGACGTACGCGTCGTCGCCAAAGTGCGAACGCTCGCCGGCGCCACGCTCGACGAGCACGCTCCAGCCGTCGCGCACCAGGGTCTTTACCGCGTCGGGAGTCAGGGCGACCCGGGTTTCGCCCGCGCGCGACTCCTTCAAGAGCGCAATATTCATGTCACTGTTCTAGCAGTTGGCCTGGGAGATTCCTCTAGGGGATTTGGTCAGTGAAAACGTTTTGGCGACGCGTACCTTACGAGTGAGCACCACGTCTGTCGATACTCGACTCGCCTCGACGTGAGAGAGACGTCGCTGTCACGCGCACAAGAACGCGCGTACGACCTTCGCCACGCGAAGAGGATCCTCGAGAACCATCCAGTGTCCCAGGCCCTCGAGGCGCACGTAGGTGAAGCCGTTCACGCAGTACGGCGCCGACTCCAGCATCTGGGTCTCGGTGAGCGCGACGTCGGCGCTACTCCAGATGCCCAGGGTCGGCGCGAGAATCGGCGGGATCACCGGGGGGCCGCTGACGAAGGCCCCGGGCGGCAGGTTCGCGCGGTACCAGCGCAGGTGAGCCGACAACTGGCCGTCGCGCTCGAGCTCGGCGATGACGGCGTCGGCGCGCGGGTGTTTGAGCCAGTGACGAATCGCGCCGTGGTCTTCTAAGCGCAAGAACGCCTCGCCCACGCCCTCGTGAAAGAAGAGCAATGTGTACCAGCTCTTCATCTGCTGGGCGAGTCCCCCCGCACGAAAGGCGCTGGGGTGACCCACCGAGAGCACGACCAGTTTCTCGACGAGCTCGGGGCGAAACGAGGCCACGGCCCAGGCGAGCGCCGCGCCCCAGTCGTGACCGATCAGGGTGACGGGCCCACCGAGTACGTCGATCGCCGCCGCGACGTCGCCCACCAGGTGGTGCATCGCGTAGCTCTCGGTGCTCGTGGGCTTCTCGCTCTCACCACAGCCGCGCAGATCGAGTGTCGCCACTCGATAGCCGGCCCCCACGAAGTCGTCGACGACGCCGTCCCAGAGCGTGCGCGTGTCGGGCCAGCCGTGCAAGAAGAGGAGTGTTGGACCAGTCCCGGCAACCTCGCCAGTCAGGTGAACCGTGCCGTTGACGTCAAAGCGAGCCATGGCTCAACCTACCTAACGACAATGTCTCGAGAAAACCGTCAATGTATCCAGAGATGAGGCGCCCGAGAGAGTGCCCGACCGTTGTGGAGAGGTCGACGAACGCCCTCAGGGTCTCGTACAACTGCATTCGACATTATCTTGACATTTTTACTCAAAGTGGTCAAAATGGTCTATGTAAGTAAAAAAGTAAAGCAAGAGGTGGCCCCGGAGGGTCTATGACAAGGAACCCGCGAGTTTCCAGGACTACCGTTCCCGACGCCATCGCTCGACTCTTGGCGGCCCAGCACTACATCACCTCCGCTGACGTGGCCACGAGCGCCCGCGTGACCCGTCAAGCGGCGCACTACCACCTCGCGCGTCTCAGTGAACAGGGAATCCTGGTCCACGAAGGGTCTCGCCGATCCAGTCGCTACCGCCTCAACGCGCAACGCGTCCACACCTACCCACTGGCGAAGCTGAGTGAGGACGAAGTCTGGGTCAGTGAGCGCATCGCTCTACGCCACAGCGATCCAGAACTCTTCGATGCTCCCAATCTGGTGTCGATTCTGAACTTCGCTTTCACCGAGATGGTGAACAATGCGATCGATCACTCGCGTGGGAGTGCGGTGACAATCAGGTGGTTCATCGACCCTGCCCGCCTCGCCTTCGAGGTCGACGATGACGGCGTCGGCGCGTTCGCCACCATTCGCCAGCACTACGCACTCGCCGACGACTTCGAGGCGTTGGGCGAACTCTCCAAAGGAAAGCAGACCACAGACCCGGATCGTCACAGTGGCTTGGGCATCTACTTCACGTCTCGCATGGTGAATCGTTTCGTGCTGAGCGCGGGCCAACTCACCTGGACGGTCGACCACGATGTCGACGACACTGCCTACGGTTGGCTCGATAAGCCTCGCAAGGGCACGCTGGTACGATGTGAGATTCGCCGCGACACCTCGCTGACGCCTCGTCAGGTGTACGCCGAGCGCGCCAATCCCGTGTCGGGACGCTTTGACAAGACCACGATCCACGTGAACCTCTTTCGTGAACGCGCGGGCGACTTCGTTTCGCGCACCGAAGCCAAACGAGTCGGATCTCACCTCGAGGGCTTTGACGAAGTGGAACTCGACTTCACCGGCATCGCGGAGATCGGACAAGGGTTCGCCGACGAGTTGTTTCGAGTGTGGGCGCGAGAGAACCCCCGCTCGCGTCTGGTACCACTCAATGCCAATCCGGCGGTGCTCGCCATGATTGCCACGGTGAAGACCTGACATCACGGTGCGCCGTCCGCGGGGTAGACATGGCGCGTGGAGCACTACCGCGTGCGCGTTCCCTCACCAGTGGGCGACTGGGGCATCGAGGCCAACGCTCGTGCTATCTCGCGCGTCTTCATGCCTGGCGAGAGCTTTCGTGAGACGCCCCGCGTGCCCGCTCCCCTCGCCGACGCGGCGCGTCAACTCACCCAGTACTTCGCGCGCACGCGGCGGGAGTTCACGATCCCCCTCGACGACGTCGAAGCCACCGACTTTCAACGAGCGGTCTGGCGCGTGCTCGAGCGCATCCCCTACGGCGAGACCCGCACCTACGGTGACGTCGCGGCCGCGCTGGGGCGCCCGCGCGCGATGCGCGCGGTGGGCAACGCCAACCACGCCAACCCCTGGCCGATTCTCGTGCCCTGTCACCGCGTCGTGGCCGCCCACGACCTGGGCGGCTACGGCGGCGGACTCGAGGTGAAGCGATTTCTGCTCAGTCTCGAGGGTCGGGCCCCCTGACCTCGTGGTGCGGCAGTGAGACGTGGTGCAGGCGACGCCCGCCCGCGCGCCCGCTGTAGGCGAGCAGCGCGCGCCGAGCGATCCACAACAAGACGGCCGCCGAGGGCACCTCGACGATCAAGGTGATGAGGCTCTGGTCGAAGTCGCCGCGACTGGCCGTCGTGAGGTCGAACCACGCGTCCACCAAGAGCAGCGTCGCGGCGATCGTGGCGTAGAGGGCGATGACCGCGCGGTGTTGCCACGCGGCCCACGCGCAGGCGAGCAGGCTCAGGACCTGGGCGACGTCGAGTCCCACCCAGGCCGCGTCCCAGTGATCGGCGACGTAGGTGTGCGGCAGCTTCCAGCCGAGGTAGATCGTCCAGATCGTCTCGGCGATGGCCGCGACGGTGAGGATGCGAAAGAGCCGACGTCCCAGATCCGTCGTCTCGTTGGCCACCGCTACGCGCCGCCTCCGCAGGCGGCCATTGCCCGGACGCCCTCGACGAGGTCGACCCGCGCGGACGCGCTGAGCACTTCGAGGTAGGTGGCCATGGCCCGCGTCGTCTCCTCTTCGACCAGCGCGCGCCGCGCGGGGGCGCCGTCGCGATCCACGCGGTCCTCTTCTACGAAGCCGTGGAGTTGAAAGAGGTCCGGATTCTCGACGTAGGCCGCATCGGCACTCGCGAGGCCCGCGTCGGCTGCGGCGAGCGCGTGCACCCCACCGCGCAGCTCGCGCACGATGATGACACCGCGATAGGCCCGCGCGGGCGCCGAGGTGGCGGGCGCGGCGCCCACGTAGCCGTCCACGAGACGGTAGAGGCCCTTGGGAACCGCGCCCGCGACGCGCGCGCACGCCCCCGCGACGTTCTCGAGCACGTCGCTCGACACTGTGGCGAACGTGCGCTCGGCGTAGTCGTCGGCACTCGCGAGGTAGTGTCGCGCCGCCTCGCTCGCGGCGAGGCGCGCCGAGGGAATCGTGTACATCGCCTCGATCGCTGAGGGCGAGAAGAACGCGAAGACGCTCTCGACCTCGGCCGGCGAGACGTCACCCATCACCCCAGCGCGGCCCAGTCCGTAGTACTCGACGCTGCGCAGACCAAGTTCCTTGGCGCGAGCGCGCGTCGGCGCGTCGAAGTAGAAGCGAGCGCCGAGCTCGCCGACGGGTTCTGCGAGGAGGGTGGCGCAAGTCAGAGCATCCATCCCTTGACTCTAAGTCCCGTCGCGCGTGCCGTCGACGCGCACGCGCAGCTCGATCGTCGAGCCGCTCGCGACGTCCACGAAGCGCGCCGAACCCCCGTAGCGCGACACGATGTCGGTGACGATCGAGAGCCCGAGCCCGGTGCCGCCCGTCTGGCGGTCCCGCGCGGGGTCGGCGCGCACGAAGCGTTCGAAGAAGCGCCCGCTCTGCTCGACGTCGATGCCCTCGCCGTCGTCGGCGACGGTCACGACGCCAAGGGCCCCGTCGTAGCGCGAGGTGAAGGCGAGGCTCTCGCGCGCGTGGCGCACCGCGTTGTCGACGACGTTGCGAATCATGCGCTTTAGAAGCCGCGGGTCGCCGATCACCCGGGTGGGCGTCACGGCCGAGGTGTCCACGGAGACGTCGCTCATCGCGCGTACCCGCTCGGCCTCTTCGAAGAGCAAGTCATCAAGGTCGACCTCCACCGCGACGACCTCGATCTGGTTCTCGTCGTGGCGCGCGAGCCAGAACAGGTCGTCGATGAGCCCGTCGAGCCGTCGCCCCTCGCGGCGAATCGTCTCGGCCGTCGCGGGCCAGTCGGCCCGGTCGGGGTCGTTCGCGGCGCGCTCGACCGTCGCGAGCAGCGTCGTGAGCGGTGAGCGCAGCTCGTGGCTGGCGTTGGAGACGAACTCCTGCTGGAACTTCGACCCGGCCTCGAGGCGATTGAGCATCGCGTTGAGCGTGCGCGCGAGGCGCGCGATCTCATCGTCGCCGCCGGGCACGGGCACGCGTTCGGAGAGGTCGCGCGAGGCGATGCGCTCCACGCGTCGGCGAATGGCTTCGACCGGCGCGAGGGCCAGTCCCAGCGCGTACCAGATCAGTCCGCCGGCCAGCATGAGCAGGAGGGGAAAGGAGATGACGACGCTCGCGAGCAGGATCGTCACGCTGTGGGTGATCGAGGTGCCGTAGACGAAGCCGAAGACGAGCCCGGGCCCTCGACTCGTCGAGACCGTCTGGACCTGGCCCTGGGTCAGCTGGGAGACGTCGACGACCGCGCTCGAGGCCGCGACGATGCGCAGGCGGTAGTCGCTGATCGCCGAGTTGACCCCGTAGGCCACGGCGAGCACGGGCGCCTCGACGATGGGCGAGCTCGCGGCCCACACGGTGGTGCCGGCCGCGTTGGTCACCTGAACCACGACGTCGCCGTGAATGGGTAGGGCCACCTTTGATGACGGCAACGTCGTGTGCGCGAGGTAGTCCTGAGTAGCCACGATCGCGCCCTGGACCTGGTCGTTGGCCGAGGTCACGAGCGAGCGATGCACGAGGTTGACGAGCGCGACGCCGGTGAAGACGAGCACCACGGTGACTGACAAGACGAAGAAGAGCGTCAGGCGCGCCCGAATCGAGAGCTCGCGCCGGGCCACTAGTCCTCGCGGACGCTGTAACCCACGCCGCGCACCGTGCGGATAATCGACGGCCGGTCGGCCACGTCGATCTTGCGCCGCAGGTAGCCGATGTACACCTCGACGATGTTGGGATCGCCGTCAAAGGAGCTGCCCCAGACGGCCTCGAGGATGTCGGACTTGGCGATCGAGACCCCGGTGCGATTCATCAGGTACTCGAGCAGCGCGAATTCGCGCGGGGTGAGCGTGATGTCGCGCCCGTGGCTCACGACGTGGCGGCTGATGGGATCTAGGGCCACCGCGCCCACCACGAGTGGCTGGGGGCGCTCGCGGTCGTGACGACGAAGCAGGGCGTGAATACGCGCGATGAGAATCGCGCGCTCGAAGGGCTTGCGCAAGAAGTCGTCGGCGCCCACCTCGAGCCCCTCGACCTCGTCGAGTTCGCCGTCCTTGGCGGTGAGCATCAAGAGGGGCGTGTGCACGCCCGCGCCGCGCAGGTCCAAACAGACCGAGAAGCCGTTTCGCTTGGGCAACATGACGTCGAGCACGATGACGTCGTAGTCACTGCGCAGCCCCTCGGCGAGGCCGGACTCGCCGTCGTGGCGCATCGTGACGTCAAAGCCCTCGTCGCCCAGCAGGTCGGCCACGGCCCGGGCCAGGTCGTGATCGTCCTCGATCACGAGCACCCGGCGCCGTTCTTCACTCATTTGAGGTAGAGGTTACCGTCGGGACCCTCGGTGACGTTGAGCTTGGTGAGGCCGTGCGGGGCGGGACCATTGATGACCGCGCCCGTGTCGAGCATGAACTGCGAGCCGTGGCACGGACAGGCCAGCACCTGGTTGGCCGCGTAGTAGCCCACGGTGCAACCCGCGTGGGGACAGACCGCGTCGTAGGCCTCGAATTGACCCTTGACCGCCTGGACGACGATGCCCGGATCCCCGCTCGAGGGGATGGAGAACGTCGCCGCGTTGCCCACCGGCACGTCGCTCGCCGGACCGAGCTTGGTGCCCAGCGCCGACGTCGTCGCGTTCGTGGTGGTCGTAGTCTTGCCCGCCCCCGCGGCCGTCGTCGTCGTCGCGCCGAGCTGGTTGGGGCCCACCGCCGGCTTCGCTCCCCCGATCGCGCGGCCCACCGCCGCGACGGCGCCACCCATCAGGGCGGCCGTCGTGCCCACCATGGCCGCGGCGGCGCCACCGAGCACCAGCGAGCGCCGATCGACCGAGTCAATCGTGACGCGCGTGACCATCGGCGCGCGCTCGCCCAGGAGAATAGGACAGACCGCTGCCTCACAGCGCAGGCCCTCGCGCGCGTTACAGCGACCCCGGTTGAAGTGGCCACAAAGCTGCTGGACCTTGATAAAGGGAATCGCCACCAGCGCGGGCGGTGGCGCGCCCTCCATCTTGGCCGCGCGCGTGGCGATCCACGAGTCAATGGAGAGCCGTGAACCCCCACCGGCGAGCACGAGGGGCAGCCAGGCGAAGAAGAACACGATGTCGGCGCCCGTGAAGTATGGCGACGCGTGAAAACTCACTGTGAGAAAGAGGGTGAAGGAGAGGACTGCCCCACCCAGGGCCGCGGCCCTCGTCCACAGGCCCACGAGCGTGCCCACGCCAATGGCCACCTCCCCGAGAGCGATCACGAGACCCAGGGGCTTGGCGAACTGCACCAGGTGGCTGAGAATCAGGTGAATCGGGCTGATTCGCGCGCTCGCGATCATCTGGGACTGAATCGAGACGGGGCTCGCGGCGTTCAAGAAGTTGGGGTTGGCGAGCTTCTGTAAGCCCGCGTAGGCGAAGGTGACCCCGAGAAAGACGCGTAGGGGCAAGAGGGCCCACTCGCTCATCGCCCAGGCGCGCACGGGCGCGTTCAGGGGAAGTCGTCGCTCGGGCGCGCGCGCGCGCGAGGGGCTACGTACGGGACGCGTGCTGGGCATGTCCCATGCTGTCACAGTGCGCGCGCTGGGGAAAGGCCACCGATGGCGCGCGGGCTGACTTTTTTCCACCACAATGGTCAGATGGTCAGCGCCACCATCGTGTCTTCCATCATGAACGAGCTCCAGAAGCTCTCGGGGGGACTGGTCTACGCGCTCGTGGCTCTGCTCGTCTTTGGTGAGGCGGCCCTCTTCATTGGCTTCGTCCTGCCCGGGGAGACCTCGGTCATCGTCGCCGGGGTCATCGCGAGTAAGGGTCACGTCAACATCGCGGTGCTGTGCGTGCTGGTGGTCGCCGCGGCCATCATCGGCGACTCGGTGGGTTACGCCATTGGACACCGTTACGGCGAGCAACTCTTGAAGCTGCCGGTTATTCGACATCGCCAGGTGGCGCTCTCGCGCGCCCTCGAGGGCCTGCGCCAGCGCGGGCCGATCTACGTCTTCGTCGGACGCTTCACCGCCTTCTTGCGCGCGGTGATGCCGGGACTCGCGGGCATGAGCAAGATGCACTACCGGCGATTCCTCGTGGCCAACTCCCTCGGGGGCCTCATCTGGGGCGTGGGCTACGCGCTACTCGGCTACTTCGCGGGCTCGGCGCTGTCGCGCATCGAGAAGTACGCGAGCTGGGCCGGCATTGGACTGCTCGTGGTCGTGATCGCCCTCGTGTGGGTGATGCACCTGCGCCGCCAGCGCCGCGACGAGGCGAGCGACGAGGCGTGGCTCAAGGCCCACCCCGACTCCACCGTTGACTAGCGAGTTCCACTAGCGTTCAGCGCGGGCACCACCAAGGAGTCGACATGGCTGACGAAGTACTGCGCGAGCGGCGAGGCAACGTAGAGATCCTCACGATCAACCGACCCGAGGCGCGCAACGCCATCAACCGCGCGACGGCCCTCGCCCTCGACGCGGCCCTCGACGCGGCCGAGGCCGACGACGACGTCTGGGTCATCATTCTCACCGGTGCGGGCGACAAGGCCTTCTCCGCCGGCATGGACTTAAAGGCGTTCGCGACTGGTGAGGTGCCCTTCACGCCGCACGGCTTCGCCGGCATCACGACGCGCCAGATGCAAAAACCCCTCGTCTGCGCGGCCAACGGCGCGGCCCTCGCGGGGGGCTTTGAGATCATGATCAGCTGCGACATGGTGGTGGCCGCCGAACACGCGCTCTTTGGCATCCCCGAGGCCAAGCGCGGACTCATCGCCGGCGGCGGCGGACTCATTCGACTGCCCAAGCGCGTGCCCCTGGCGATCGCCAACGAGATGGCCCTCACGGGAGATCCCGTCAGCGCGTCTCGCGCCTACGAGCTGGGACTAGTGAACCAAGTGGTCCCGGGCGAGCAACTGCTCGAAGCCGCGCTCGCCCTCGCCGAGCGCGTTGGCGCGAACGCGCCGCTCGCGGTGCGCACGTCTAAGCGCGTGATGCGCGAAGCGCGCGAACTCACCGAGGCCGAGTCGTGGAAGGTGAACGACGCCGCCTTCGGAGCGATTGGCGCGAGCGCCGACGCCCTCGAGGGCGCCGTCGCCTTCGCCGAGAAGCGCGCGCCGATCTGGAGTGGTCGATGATTGGCGAGACCCTTCAACTGGGCAGTTGGCTCGACATCACGCGGCTCAGCCTGCACGTGCTCGCAGCCTCGATCTGGGTCGGTGGCCAGCTCGTGCTCGCCGGACTCATCCCGACAGTGCGCGACTTCGGCGAGGGCGCGACGCAAAAGGTCGCTCGCGTCTTTGGCCGGCTCAGCTGGCCCGCGTTCTGGGTCCTCATCGCGACCGGCGTGTGGAACTACCTCGCCGTGGCCCACGGCTCGGTCGCCGCGAGTTGGATGGTCGTCTTCTCGATCAAGATGATCTGTGTCGTGGTCTCGGGCTTTGGCGCCTACCGGCACACCAAGGCCGCAACCCCCAGTGCGCGCGGCATGTACGCGGGGATCTCGGCGCTCGGCTCGATCCTCGCTCTCGTGCTTGGCGTCGCGCTCGCGGGCTGATCGGCCCCGAGATTTCCCTGGTAGATTTCGAGAAACTTCGATCCAATCCAGTGAGGCGTGATGCGTCCGGTTCTCCTACGTGCCCTACTTCCCGTCGTCAGCGTCCTCGCGCTCGCACTGACACCGAGCGCCGCGGGTGCGTCGCCCCAGGTCGTGCCGATCTCTCCCGCGGGCACGAGCTACGGCTACAGCTCGGTGGACCCCGCCGGCAACCTCTGGTTTCCTGACTACTACAACTCCACGGTGACGCGCCTCTCGCCCTCGGGGGCCACCTCGGTCTTTTCCGTCCCCAGTCCGTGGGCCCTCACGACAGACACGAGCGGCAACGCCTACGTGGTCGACTGGGGTGACAACCGCCTCTATGAAATCACCGCGGGCGGCACCGTGAACTTGCTCGCGAGCGGCTCGCCGTGGTCCTCTGTCTACGGCATTGCCGTAGATCCGGCGGGCGGCTTCTACGTCTCCAATTATGCGGGGGTGAAGCACGTGACGATTTCGGGTGTGGTCACTCCACTATCCAGTGACGGTGGCTACGGACTCAAGCTTGACGCGGCCGGCAACCTCTACACCAGCGACAACGCCTTTCCCGCCACTATCTATCGCATCAGCCCCTCGGGCACGGCCACCCCCGTCGCAAGCTCAAGCCTGCTCGACGGGGCCTACGACGTCGCGATCGCCTCCGACGGGACCCTCTACAGCGTCAACTCAAACGGGGATGTGGTGGCCGTCTCCCCCAGTGGTGCGATCTCGATAGTCGTACCGGCGAGCGCCTTTCCCACGAGTGCGACGGGAAGCTCGGGGTCGGTCGCGGTCGGCCCCGACGGGCGCATCTACGTGAGCATGTGGGGCGACAACAGCGAGTACGCGCTCTCGCCCGCCTCGCCCCTGAGCGTGCACGTCGCGCGCAGCGCGGCCTCACTGAGTGCGACCTGGAGCGGTGGCACGGGGCCCTTCATATGCACGTTGATGTACGGCTTCAACTCGCCCTCGACCTTCACGATCCGCACGACGAGCTCATCGTGCACCTTCTACAACCTGGCGAGCGACACCCCCTACGGCGTGCGCGTGAGCACCCTAGGCGGCCAGGGCACTTCGGCAGTCGCCATGGCGGGCGCACTCGCGACCACCATCACCTGCACGCGCGATCGCCTCGTGCGCCACGTCACCGGGACTGACCCCCGCTGTCCCGCGGGCTGGCGGCGTCGCTAGCGCCGTCGCGAGGCTGGCGAAACGTCTCAGTGAAAGTGCACCACCAGCGCTGAGGTGACGGCGGCGGCGATCACCACCACCGGAAAGGGCGCGCGCAACACGAGCGCCACGACAGCCGCGGCCAGACCCGCGAGTCGGTGGTCGATCACGACGTGGGTCTTGATGACCAGACCCTCAGCGACGACGAGCGCACTCAACAACGCAATAGGCACGAGGGCGTTCACGCGCTGGAGGCGCGCGCTCGCGAGCCAGCGCTCGGGCACGAGGTGTCCGCTCAACTTGAGAACGAAGGCGAAGAGCCCCGTGGCGAGCACGACGAGCCAGTTACCCACGCTCTCGCCACCCCGCGACGAGGGCCACGAGCGTTGTCGCCACGATGGGAAGTCCCACGGGTAAGAGCGGCGTCACGCCCAGGCAAAAGAGCACCGACGCTGCCGCGACGACGCGCAGGAACGTCGTCTCGAGACGTGGCCAAACGAGGGCGAGGAAGGCGGCGGGCACCGCCGCGTCGAGGCCCCACTGTGACGGGTCACCGAGCAGGTGGGCGCCGCTCGCTCCCACCAGCGTCGCCACGTTCCAAAAGACGTAGACGCCCCCACCGGTCAACCAGAATCCCTGGCGCATCGCGACGGTGCCCTCACGGACCTGGCCGAGCGCGACGCCCGTCGACTCGTCGATGGTGATCTGGGCCGCGAGCGCGCGACGCCAGCCTCGCGTGCGCAGCAGGGGCGCGAGCTGGACCCCGTAGAGGGTGTTGCGCACCCCGAGCAACGTGGCGGCGGCGATCGCACTGAGGGGCGTACCACCCGAGCCGACGACGCCCACGGCCGCGAACTGGCTCGCGCCGGTGAAGGCGATCAGGGAGAAGAGGCACGTCTGGAGGACGGAAAATCCGGCCGCGACGCCAGCCGCGCCGAAGGCGACGCCGTAGGTGCCCACCGTGACCGCCACGCTCGACGCGATGCGCAGAGTCGGGCGGTGCAGGGACATCTCTCCAGTGTGCCCGCTACGGACGATTGCGAGCCCCACGCACTACTGTGGCGATAACACGTCAAAGGAGAAGGCAGTGTTGTTTGGCGAATTGTTTGGTCCCGATCTCCTGATCGTGGTGATTGTGGTGGCGGTTCTCGTCTTTGGCGGCGCGGCCATCCCCAAGTTGGCGCGCAACCTGGGCTCGGCCAAGACCGAGTTTGAGAAGGGTCTCAAGGCGGGCAAGGGAGCCGACAACGCCGCCGCGGCCAGCGACGCCGACAAGAAGCCCGACGTCGACCAGTAGAGCGTCGGGTGGACGTCCTCGAACTCGCTGATCGCCTCTGGCGCGGCGAAGCCTCCACCGCTCAACACCACCCGGTTCTCGCCGGCGGCGAGATCTGTGAGATCACCGACGGCGTGGCCTTCGTGCCCTCCTTCGCCAACGCGGTCGCGGTCGCCAGCGACGATGGACTGCTGCTCGTCGACACGGGTTCGCCCATCTCGGCGCCCACCATCTTTGAACAGGTGCGCCGCTGGAATACGTCGCGCCTCAACACCGCGGTCTTTTCCCACGGGCACATCGACCACGTCTTTGGCGTGGGACTCTTCGAGGACGAGTCCGCCCAGCAGCGCTGGCGGGCGCCACGAGTACTGGCCCACGAGCACCTGCCCGCTCGCTTTGACCGCTACGTCCTCACCGCGGGGTACAACGAAGTGGTCAATCGCCGCCAGTTCGGCATCGACAACCTCGTCTGGCCGCGCGAGTACCGCTACCCCGACGAGACCTACCGCGACATCCACGAATTCCACGTGGGCGACGTCGCGGTGCACCTGCATCACGAGAAGGGCGAGACCGACGACGCGACCGTCACCTGGCTGCCGGCCCAGCGCGTGCTGTGCACCGGAGACCTCTTCGTCTGGTCGAGCCCCAACGCGGGCAACCCCCAGAAGGTTCAGCGCTACCCGCGCGAGTGGGCGGCCGCGCTGCGCCGTATGGCCGCCCTCGAGCCCGAGTTCTTGCTCTCGGGGCACGGACTGCCCATCGTGGGCGCGGCGCGGGTGACCCAGGCCCTCGAAGAGACCGCCGAGTACCTCGAGAGCATCGTCGACCAGACCCTGGCGCTGATGAACGCCGGCGCGCGCCTCAGCCAGGTCCTCGAGAGTGTCACCGCGCCCGCGCACCTGGCCGGACGTCCCTTCCTCCAGCCCGTCTACGACGAGCCCGAGTTCATCGTGCACAACGTCTGGCGCCTCTACGGCGGCTGGTGGGACGGCAACCCCGCCACCTTGAAGCCCGCACCCGAGCGCCACCTCGCGAGCGAGGTGGCCGCCCTCGCGGGTGGCGCCACGCGCCTGGCCGCGCGAGCCGAGGAGCTCGCCGGCGCGGGCACCGACGAGGCGCTACGCCTGGCGGGGCACCTCATCGAGTTGGCCTGGCTGGCGACGCCGGAGGACGACGCCATCCAAGACGCGCGCCAGCGCATCTTCACCCAGCGCGCCGAGGCCGCGACCTCCACGATGGCCCGCGGGGTCTTCACCTGGGCCGCGCGCGAGTCACGCGGCGCGCGATTTTAGACGCGGGGCCGTCGTAAATAAGGGTTTTCATAACTTGTGCCCCGAAGCCTCGTGGGGTGCCTGACTAATCTTCCATACGTGGATTCACCCGCCCTGTCCCCACAGGGTGTAACGGCTCGATCGGGCAAGTGGCGTCGCGTGCGCCGAGCCGCTGCACTCCCCGTCGCTGCTCTCGCACTCTCCGGTTGTACCGTGCCGTCCTTCGGGGCCCGCGCCGGTGACACGACGAGCTCTCGCTCCGTCTTTCACCTCTGGCAGGGCTTCTCGATCGGCGCCTTCATCATCGGGGCCATCGTGCTCGCGCTCTTGGCCTGGGCGCTGGTGCGCTATCGGCGCAAGGGCGACGCGATTCCCGTACAGTCCCAGTACCACATCCCCCTCGAGTTGACCTACACGATCCTGCCGATTCTCATCGTCTTTGGCCTCTTCGCGGCGACGCTGGTGGTGGAGAACAAGGAAGTCGCCAACCCCGCGACCAACGTGACGATCAACGTCAACGCCTTCCAGTGGGGCTGGAAGTTCTCCTACCCCGGCTCCAACGCCGTCGTGGTGGGCCAGACGACTCAGGACCCCGTGATGGTCATGCCGGTGGACACGAACGTGCACATCAATCTCACCTCGACCGACGTGGTGCACGGCTTCTACGTGAAGGCCTTTAACTTCAGCCGCTACGCGCTGCCGGGCATCGTGAACCAGTTCACGTTCCGCGCGGTCAACACGGGGACCTTCTTTGGCCAGTGCACCCAGCTCTGTGGCCTCTACCACTCGCTGATGTTCTTCAAGGTCAAGGTCGTCTCCGCGTCGGACTACGCGACGTGGCTCGCGAGCTTTCCCAGTGCCAGCGCGGCGAGTGCCGCCCTCAACGCCCAGTCGGGCCAGAGCGCGACGTACGTTCCCACCAAGGTAACTAACAGTTCGGGAGTGAAGTAATGACCGACGTCCTCGAGCGCCCGCACGTCGAAGAGCCCGAGCACCACGGGCACGACGCGCACCACGGCCCCTCGGGGCTCTTGAAGTGGCTCACCACCACGGACCACAAGATCATCGGACTCAGCTACACCGTCACGTCGGTGCTGATGCTGGTGATTGGTGGCGCGTTCGCCGAGTTGATTCGCGCCCAGCTCGCCTCGCCCAACGGCACGCTCGTCTCCTTCGCCCAGTACAACGAGCTCTTCACGATGCACGGCTCGGTGATGATCTACCTCTTCGCCGGCCCCTTCGCCTTCGGGGGACTCGCCAACATCATCGTGCCCATCCAGATCGGCGCGCCCGACATGGCCTTCCCGCGCCTCAACGCGCTCTCGTACTGGCTCTACCTCACGGGCTCGATCACGATGCTGCTCGGCTTCTTTACCGCCGGCGGCGCCGCCAACTTCGGCTGGGTGGCCTACGCGCCGCTGTCGAACTCGATCAACACTCCCGGCGCGGGGGCGGACCTGTGGATCGGCGGACTGCTCCTCACGGGATTCTCGGCGATCTTCACCGGCGTGAATCTCGTGGCGACGATCTTCTACCTACGCGCGCCGGGCATGACGATGTTTCGCATGCCGATCTTCACCTGGAACATGCTGGTGACGGCGATTCTCATCTTGCTCGCCTTCCCGGTGCTGACGGCCGGTCTCATCATGCTCTACGCGGACCGGCACTTCGGCACGCACATCTTCTCGGTCGCCGGAGGCGGGGTGCCCGTGCTCTGGCAACACATCTTCTGGTTCTGGGGCCATCCCGAGGTCTACATCCTGGCCCTACCGTTCTTCGGCATGGCGACCGAGATCTTCGCGGTCTTCTCACGCAAGCCGGTCTTTGGCTACAAGGGCATGGTCTTTGCCACGATCTCCATCGCGGCGCTTTCGCTGGGCGTGTGGGCTCACCACATGTTCACCACCGGCGTCGTGCTGCTGCCGTTCTTTTCCATCATGAGCCTCCTCATCGCGGTGCCCACGGGCATCAAGATCTTCAACTGGATCGGCACCATGTGGCGAGGGCAGGTCTGGTTCTCGAGCGCGATGTTGATGGCTATTGGCTTCCTCGTGACATTTCTCATCGGTGGGCTCACCGGCATCTACCTCGCCAGCCCGCCGCTTGACTTCTTCACCCACGACACCTACTTCGTCGTCGCGCACTTTCACTCGGTCGTGATGGCCCTGGTCTTTGCCGGCATGGGCGGCCTCTACTACTGGGGACCCAAGGTCACGGGCTACCTGCTCAACGAGCGCCTCGGCAAGATCCAGTTCTGGTTCCTCTTCATCGGCACGCAGGTCTTCACCCTGCCGATGTACCTGTTGGGTTTGCGCGGCATGCCGCGTCGCATGGCGGTCTACCCCCACGACCCGCAGTGGAAGTTCCTCAACGACATCGCCTCCCTTGGCGCCGTGCTGATCGGCATCTCGACGATCATCTTCGTCGTCAACCTCGTGGTGAGCTGGAAGAAGTACCCGGCGGGCGACAACCCCTGGGACGCCCAGACTCTCGAGTGGTTCACGACGTCGCCGCCGCCGCACCACAACTTCTACCGCCTACCCGTGATCCGCTCCGAGCGTCCCACGTGGGACCACAATCACCCCGAGCACCACGCGCTGGCCCACGGAAAGGCGGATCGATGAAGGTCGAAGCCAAACTCCTGCTCGGCCTCGGCGTCTTCTTCGGCCTGATGTGCGCGGTCTACTGGAACTGGTCACTCGAGAACGCCGGCGGCGTCATGATGTTCGCCGGCATGCTGCTGGGCTTCCTGCCCGGGGGCTACTTCTACTGGTGGAGCCGGCGCATGAAGACGCGCCCCGAGGACGACCCCCAGGGCACCCACGCCCAGGGAGCCGGCGTCGTGGGGGCGTTCCCGGGCACCTCGATCTGGCCCTTCACCCTGGGCATGGGCGCGTTCTTTAGCGTGCTCGCCCTCGTCTTTGGCATCTGGCTACTCGTCCCGGGACTGGGCCTCGTCGTCTGGGCGATCATCGGTGGCACGTCCGAGGGACGCCGCGGGGGCCAGGTCTAATTACCCGCGCGGGATAGCCTGACCAGGTGCCCGCCGGACTGAGCGCCGCGATTCGTCGCTGGCGCGTCGCGATCCTCTTTGCCTGGGTCGTCATCGGTGTCGGCGGGCTCTTCGCGTCATCCAATCTCACCGGGCGCCTCACGACGTCCCTCGCGGTGCCCTCGAGTGAGTCGGCGCGCGCGGCGACACTTCTGCGCACCCACTTCGCCGACAGCGTCGAGGGGGACTTCAGCGTCGTCGTGCCCGTCACACCCGCGAGCGCGGCGAACGCCGAGACCCGCCTCGAGGCGGCCGTCGGCGCGGTGCCCGGACTCGCGATCTCCCAGGAGAAGGTCGACGGGGACCTGCTCATCGCCGGCGTCACGAGCGCGCTCGACCTGCGCGACGCCGCGGCCCTGACCCAGCCGCTGCGTCGCGCCATCGCCCTCGAGCACCTCGCGGGCGCGCTCGTCACCGGGCCGGCCGCCCTCCAGCACGACCTCTCGCCCGTGCTCGCCTCCGACCTTCGCCGCGGTGAGGTTATCGGCGCCGCGCTCGCGCTACTGGTGAGCGTCGCGGTGCTCGGCCTCGGGGCCGACGCGCTCATCCCCCTCCTCGTCGCCGGCGGGGCCATGGGGGCCGCGCTGATTCTGCTCGACGTCCTCAGCCGCGTCGTCGCCCTCGTCCTCTACACCCCCAACGTCGTGATGCTCGTGGGACTGGGCTTAAGCGTTGACTACTCACTGCTGTGGCTGCGGCGCGTGCGCGACGAGCGACGCGCCGGGCGGGCCGACCCCGTGCTCGCCGCGGCCCCGACGCGTCGCACGCTCCTCGTCGCGGCCCTCGTGGCCACGACCGGCCTCGCGACGATGCTCGCGGTGCCCATCCCGTTCCTGCGCTCACTCGGCGTGGCGGGACTCGTGGTGCCGGTGTGCGCGCTGGGGGCGACTCTCAGCCTCGCGCCCGCCCTCTCCTCCTTCGTTCGACCGACGCGCGCGCGAAGCCACCGGCGCGCGAGCCAGTTCTGGGCGCGGTGGTCGCGCGGGGTCGTCACCCGTCCGGGCCTCGTGCTCGCCGGCTCACTCGCGGTGCTCGCGTTGCTGAGTGCGCCCCTCGTCGGGCTCTCGCTCACCGCCGGCTCGCTGCGCGCGGTGCCCGGGGGCCTGGCCTCCACCGAGGCGCTCGCTCTCATCGAGGCCCACGTCGGCGTCGGCGTCGTCGCCCCGGTGCAGATCGTCCTCGACGCGGGGTCGCGCCACGTGAACGACCCGGCCGTTCGCGCCGCGCGCGACGTTCTCGCCGCGCGCATCCTCGCCCTGGGCGACGTCGCGGTCGTCGCCGAGGGCGAGAAGCCCCCCTTCGTCGACGCCACGGGGCGCTACGAGCGCGTCATCGTCGTGACGCGAGAGGACTTCGCGAGCCCCGCGACGAGCGCCCTCGTCGCCCAGATTCGCGACGCCATTCGCGGCGTTCGCTTTCCCGCCGGCGTCTCCGTGAGCGTCGGCGGTGCCCCGGCGCAAGCGCGCGACTTCGTCTCTCGCGTGGGTTCGTCGCTGCCGCTCGTCATCGCGGGCGCGTTGCTGTTGGCCGGGGCCATCTTGTGGCTGGCCTTCTCGTCACTGCCCATCGCGCTGCTCGCAATTCTCCTCGACCTCGCCTCGGTGGCCGGCGCTCTCGGAGTCTTGACCGCCGTCTTTCGCGACGGCGTGGGCGCGAGCCTCCTGGGCACCTACCGCGTCGACGCGATCGAGTCCTGGGTGCCGGTCTTTCTCTTCGCGGTCCTCTTCGGCCTCTCGATGGACTACGAGGTCTTCGTGGTGAGCGCGGTGCGCGAGGCGCGCCAGCGCGGCCTCACGAGTCGCGCGGCGATCGAGAGCGCGCTCGCCGCGACCGGCCCGGTCGTCACGGGAGCGGCCGGGGTGATGGTGGCCGCCCTCGTGGGTCTCATCATCGGGCGCGTGGCGGGACTCCAGGAGCTCGGCGTCGCACTCGCGGCGGGGGTTCTCATCGACGCCGCTCTCGTGCGCGCGCTCGTGCTGCCGAGCGTGCTCGCGCTCGCGGGCGAACGCGCCTGGCGATGACAAGTGCCCGCCCTCAACGAGGGCGGGCACTCATCCGCTGGGAGGCGACTGGTTACTTCACGATGGTGATGGCGAACTTGATCGACGGCACCTGATATCCCAGGGCCAGACCCGGGAAGTCACGCGCGTAGGTCAGCACCGGCAGCATGCCGTAGGGCGTGCTCGAGAACGACGGCTGGTTCGTGTAGAGCTGGGGGTACAGGTCGATGATGTGCGTGCCCACGCCACCGGTGGCGTAGAGGTGGATCACCGTGTAGCCCTGAGAGTTGAACCCGCAGCCGTAGCCGATGAAGCTGTTGTCGTAGTCCACGGCGAGAGTGTTGTCGAGCTGGGTCCAGCCCACGCCCTTCAAGCTGATCGTGAACTCCTGACCCTGCTTGAAGGTGTAGGTGCCCACGCCGGACTGTCCCGCGGCGAGGGCGTCGGCGCTCGTGGACTTGGTCGAGGTGGCGATGCCCATGGAGAGGAGCTTGCCGGCCTTGTTGTAGAAGGGCACGATGCTCTCCATGACGTAGAAGGGCACCTGCGCCTCGATATTCGAGCCGTTCATCACCTGGATCACGTGCCAGCCACCGAGTCCGTCGGGAATCGTCACGCTGGCGTTCAGCGCGCCGTTGACAATCGCGGCCGAACCCAGGTTGACCGATTGGAAGGCCCAACACGACGAGGTCGGGCAGTTCACGCGGCTGCCCACGACGGTCGACCAGACGAGCTGGTCGGTGCCGGTGCCGCTGAGACCCGTCACCGAGACGTTGGTCTTAGAGAGCACCGGGCCGCTCGCCACCGACAGGCTCGCCACCGCGGTGCTCGCGGGGTCGAGGCCGGCGTTCGAAAGCGTGGTGACCTGATTGAGGGTGGGTGTCACCTTGGTGGGCCAGACGATCGAGGGCGTGAGATTGACCTTGCCCGGCGTCGTCGTGAAGGTCACGGCGTCGCCGTTGGCGTAGGGCACGGGTGACTGGATGATGTTCATGTAGAGCACGCCGATGCCGTCACCGACTTGGATGAGGTGGCGTCCGAGCGGTCCGGCCGCGCGAATCGTGGTCGTCGCGGTGCCGCGAGTCCAGTTGGCCATCATCTCGCCGGTGAACTTGTTATCCCAGAGCACCGACGCGCCACCGGTGTAGAGCGAGGCGCCAATGCCGGTGTAGGTGATGGTGATGGGCGTGCCGATGGGGCCGCTCTTGGGTGAGACGCTGAGCGTGCGAAAGACCTCGAAGCCGCCATGTAGCACCTCGACGCCGTTGACCACCGCGTAGATGTCGTGGGTGCCGCCAAAGTCAACGGGCACGGTCGTCTTGACCGAGAAGGCGCCCGAAGCGTCGGTGGTGACGTTGGCGAGCACGACGTTGAAGTTGCTCTGGGCGCGCCCGAGGTAGTTCACCGTGTTGGGCTCGGCGTCGACGTTCCACGACACGTTGGCCGTCGACCAGGTCAGCTCGACGCTGGTGTTGGCGGCGAGTCCCGCTCCCGAGATGGTAAAGGGCGTGCCCTCGACTCCCGAGTACGGGGTCAGGGTCAGGTTGCCCATCGTGGGACTCACGCTCGCCGGCGCAGCCGTGATGCCAGTGAAGGGCAGCGCGGCGAGCCCGGGCAGCGTGGGGGCGGTCAGGGTCGTTACCGCCGGCGTACTCGCGTCGGCGCCGACGCTGCCGAGCAGGGTGAGCGGGAGCAGGGCCCCCACCGCGGCCACCAGCAGGCGGCGCCTGCGCATCGTGTCAGACTTCATTTCTTATCCTTTCCAGAGGCCGCGGTTATCACGGCGCGGATACTTTGATGCCCGGGCCAGGGGCCCGGGCATCAACGAGGTACTACGCCTTGGGTGCGGCGTTGAGTGTGAGCTGTGAGGGAGCCGCGGTACCGGCTTGGGTGTAGGTGAAGGTCTTCACGCCGATCGCGGGCTTGAGGACCTTGGTGCGAAACACGTACTTGCCAGTGGACAGGCGAACCTTCACGCGCTTGGTGACTGCCTTGACCGCGGCGGTCTTGACCACGATCTGGAAGTTCACGATGCCCAGCGTCGGGTAGCCGACCGTCGACCAGCCAACGGTCCAGAAGGCCACGGTGCCGTGGTTGCCGTAGTTCATCGGCAGCGGCGTGGCGACGCCGGGGATGACCACGTTGGCACTCACCACGTTCTTGGGTGTGAGAGGCGTCCCGCCGGTCGCGACGTTCACGCCCGACATGCGAAAGACGACCATCTGGCCGAGCAGGAACTCATTGGTCATGGCGCATCCCACGGCCGGCGAGGGGACGCCCGCCGGCGAGTGACTGCCCACCACGGTGTCGACGTTGAGGTACATCGGCAGCGGCGTCGTGCCCTGGATGGGCGGGCCGAGCGTCGTCGTCGTCGTGGGACCCGTCGTGGTGGTGGTCGATGTCGTCGTCGTCGAGTCGGCCCCGGCGGCTACGACCCCGACGAAGGACGCGCCACTGAGGGCGAGCGCCCCGGCGGTGGCTAGAGAGATAATGCGCTTCATGTCTGTCTCCTCTGAATCGATAACTACTTGCGAATGGTGATGACGCCCGAGAGCGTCGCCTTGAACGTGTCGGTCTCACTCGAGCCGGCCTTGTTGGACTGGATCTGGAAGGAGCCGTTGATCTTGAGCGTGCCGGAGGCGCCCTTGTACTTGCCCACGCCGCCGGTGACCTTCGCCACGCCGGTCACGGTCACCGTGGTCGGCGCGCTCTCGGCGGCCGCACAGGCCTTGGTCGCCGAGGACGAGACGACCTTGAGCATCAGCTTCGAGCCGCTGCCGGTGATCGACCCGGTGCCCGAGAGCGGGTCACAGGTACTCGAGGTCACCGCCGTGCCCGAGCCCACCACGGTGCTCTTGCCCACGAGCGTGCCCGTGCCCGTACCGCGCACGGCCGTCGCCGACACGCTGTTCGCGTTCCAGAGCATGGCGATCGTGCCGGTGTAAGTGCCCCTGAAGGGCACCTTGGTCACCTTGAGAACGTGTGCCACCGATGCCGCGTGGGCGGCCGGGGCAAGCACACCCGACGCGACACCGGTGAGACTGAGGGCGGCCACGGGGGCCAGTCCGACTCTTAAGAATTGTCTAAATGAGGTCATATGAAGAACGTATAGTGAACTAGTGCAGATATCAAATCAATCTTACCTTTGATATCAATAGGAGATGACTATGTTGATGAGCCGAGATCTCACCGTCCAGCAGTTGCGTTGTTTCGTGGCGGTCGCCGACGAACAGCAGTTCACCGCCGCCGCCGACGCGCTGCACGTCGCCCAGCCCTCGATCAGCTCTCAGATCCACCGCCTCGAGCGAATACTGGGCGCCACTCTCTTTCACCGCGACCAGCGACCGGTCGCCCTGACCGACGCGGGACGCGCCCTCTTACCCTTCGCCCGACGGGTCCTCGAGGGCCTCGACGACGTGTTGACGGCCGTCACCGAGATCGACGACGTGCTACGCGGCCAGCTGACCATCGGGGTCACGCCGAGCCTCGGCGCCACGGTGCTACCCCACGCGCTCACCACCTTCCACGAGCGCCACCCGGGGATCTCGCTGCGCGTCGTCGAGCGCGATACCGACGAGATCGCCTCGCGACTCGACAGCGGCGAGCTCGACCTCGCTCTGGCGATTTTGCCGCTGCACGCGGCCAGCCTCGAGTCCACGGTCCTCGCCGTCGAACGCCTCGTCGTCGTCGTAGCCAAAGACCACCCCCTGGCCGCGCGCGCGCGCGTGCAGCTCGCGGACCTGCGCGGCGTACCGCTCATCATGTTCGCCGAGGGCTACGAGATTCGCACCGTCACCCTCGCCGCCTTCGACCGGGCGGGCTTCTCTCCCACCATCGCTCTCGAGGGCGCCGAGATGGGCACGTGTCACGCCTTCGTCGCGGCCGGGCTCGGCGCGGCGATCGTACCGAGCCTGATGGCGAGCTCTCACCCGAACCTGCACCTCTTGCACCTTCAGAGCCCGGTCTTAGAGCGCACCATCGGCCTCGTGCAGCCAAGACACCGCAGTCTCTCGCGCGCGGCCAACGCCTTCGCGAGTGAACTGACGGCCTACTTGGGCGAGCGCGGCTGGCCGGGCAGGTCCCACAGCGAATTACACGAGCCCGGCGCCAGCGAACGCCACGAGGTGGCGAGAGGCGTGTGAGAATTTTTCACGTGATCTGGGCCACCATCTTCACCACGAAGGGACCCGGGGAGTGGGCTAGGTTGAGTGACGTCGATACGCCCAAGGCACCATTTTTTCGTGCGTAGGATAGGCGATCGTGCGCGAGGCGACTCGCGAAGCGAGAGAGCGAGGAGACGACGTGGCGACCGTGGAGAGTTCAACGAAAGTTGTGCTGGGTGGAAGGCGCGGCGGTCCCGACGTCACCACCTTGCGCCAGGACCGGTGGTGGGTTCAGCCCGTCGTCACCGTGTCGGTTCTCACGGCTTTCATCATCTACTCCACCTGGGCGGCGTTCCAGAACAAGAACTACTACGTGGGTGCCACCGCGCACCGCGACCTCATCAGCCCCTTCTACTCGCCTTGTCTGGCCAATAGCTGCCTGCCCGGCTCCTCGCACGGCTTCATCCTTCACGGCTGGAACCTGTCGCCGGCCCTCTTGATCCTCCTCTTCCCCCTCGGCTTTCGCATGACCTGCTACTACTACCGGCGCAGCTACTACCGGGCGTTTTGGTGGTCGCCGCCGGCCTGCGCGGTGGCTGACGCGCACAAGACCTACTCGGGTGAGACGCGCTTTCCGCTCATCATGCAGAACCTGCACCGCTACTTCTTCTACGCGGGCCTCGCCTTTAACGTCATGCTCACCTACGACGCGTTTCGCGCGCTGCGCCAGCCGGGCCTGGGCTGGGGCGTGACGATCGGCACTCTCGTCTTGTTCGCGAACGCGACGCTGCTGTGGATGTACTCGATCAGCTGTCACGCCTGTCGCCACCTCTTCGGCGGCCACGTCAAGAGCTTCAAGAAGCACCCGTTCCGCTACTGGTTCTGGAAGGTCATGACGCCGCTCAACGCCAAGCACATGAACCTGGCCTGGGCCTCGCTGCTCTTCGTCGCCTTCACCGACGTCTACGTGCGCCTCGTAGCCTCGGGCGCTCTCACCGACTACAAGCTCTTCTAAAAGGACGATCGTGACATCTCCCTACGAACACCACGACTACGACGTACTGATCATCGGCGCGGGCGGCGCCGGACTACGCGCGGCCATCGAGGCCAAGCAGCGCGGGCTGCGCGTGGCGATCATCACCAAGAGCCTCCTCGGCAAGGCCCACACCGTCATGGCCGAGGGCGGCATGGCCGCGGCCATGGGCAACGTCTACGAAGAGGACAACTGGAAGGTCCACTTCCGCGACACCATGCGCGGGGGCAAGATGCTCAACAACTACCGCATGGCCGAGCTGCACGCCAAGGAGAGCCCCGAGCGAGTCCTCGAGCTCGAGCAGTGGGGGGCACTCTTTGATCGCACCAAGGACGGAAAGATCCTCCAGCGCGACTTCGGCGGGCACCGCTACGCGCGCCTGGCCCACGTGGGAGACCGCACGGGCCTCGAGCTGATCCGCACGCTCCAGCAAAAGGTCGTCTCCATGGGCACCGACGTGTTCATGGAGTGCAAGGTGCTTCGCCTCGTGCACGACGAGAGCGGCGCGATCGCCGGCTGCGTCGCCTACTGGCGACCCAGCGGCGAGTTCGTCACCTTCGCCGCCAAGGCCGTCATCTTGGCCACCGGCGGCGTCGGCAAGTCCTGGAAGTTCACCTCGAACTCCTGGGAGTCCACGGGTGACGGCCACGCCATGGCCCTGTGGGCGGGGGC
Organism: Actinomycetes bacterium; assembly: GCA_021779735.1. GTDB lineage: Bacteria > Actinomycetota > Acidimicrobiia > Acidimicrobiales > RAAP-2 > RAAP-2. The sequence goes on along the minus strand of JAJYAC010000011.1, from coordinate 6,340 downwards.
GAACCTCATCGACATGGAGTGCATCCAGTTCCACCCCACCGGCATGGTCTGGCCGCTCAGCGTGCGCGGCCTGCTCGTCACCGAGGGCGTGCGCGGTGACGGGGGCGTGCTGCGCAACTCCGAGGGCCAGCGCTTCATGTTCAACTACGTCGCCGACATGTTCCGCGCCGAGACCGCCGAGTCCGAGGACGAGGGCGACCGCTGGTACGACGACCACACCGCCGGGCGCCGTCCGCCCGAACTGCTGCCGCGCGACGAAGTCGCGCGCGCGATCAACGCCGAGGTCAAGGCCGGCCGGGGCAGCCCCCACGGTGGCGTGTTCCTCGACATCGCCTCGCGACGCACGCCCGAGTTCATCCGCCGGCGCCTGCCCTCGATGTACCACCAGTTCATGGAGCTCGCCGGCGTGGACATCACGCGCGAGTCCATGGAGATCGGCCCCACGTGCCACTACATCATGGGTGGCGTCAAGGTCGACGCCGAGACGACCGCCACGAGCGTGCCCGGGCTCTTCGCGGCCGGTGAGGTGGCCGCCGGACTTCACGGCGCCAACCGCCTGGGCGGCAACTCCCTCAGCGACCTCGTCGTCTTCGGCCGGCGCGCCGGCATGGGCGCGGCGGACTACATCGAGGGCGGCGCGGGTCCGAGCGGCTTTGACCTCGCCGAGGTCCAGCTCGCGGTCAAGGACGCTCTCGCGCCCTTTGAGAACGAGGACGGCGAGAACCCCTACGACGTCCAGCGCGACCTCCAAGAGATGATGCAGGCCAACGTCGGCATCATTCGCACCGGCAGCGAGATCAACTTCGCCATCGAGGCGCTCGGCGAGTTCGCCGAGCGCGTGCGCAACCTCTCGGTCAAGGGCGGGCGGGCCTACAACCCCGGTTGGAACCTGGCGACCGACCTGCCGAGCATGATCACGGTCTCGCGCTGCACGGCGCTGGGGGCGGCGCAGCGCAAGGAGTCGCGCGGCGGCCACACCCGTGACGACTTCCCCAAGGCCGACGCCGAGTACGGCAAGGTCAACTTCGCGCACTCCCTGGCCAACGGCGCCTTCGACGGCGCAATCACCACCGAGCGCTCGGCGCTCCTAAGCATGCCAGCAGAGCTGGCGCAACTACTCGAGGAGGGCAAGTAATGGCGAACGTGACCATGCGAGTCTGGCGCGGAGACGCCAGCGGTGGTGACTTCGAGAGCTACACGCTCGAGCAGAACGAGGGCGAGGTCGTCCTCGACGTCATCCACCGCATCCAAGCGACCGACGCACCGGACTTGGCCTGTCGCTGGAACTGCAAGGCCGGCAAGTGCGGCTCGTGCTCGGCCGAGATCAACGGCAAGCCCAGCCTCATGTGCATGACCCGCGTCGACGAGCTGCCCGAGGGGCCCATTACCGTCACGCCGATGAGGACCTTTCCCATCATCCGCGACCTCGTGACCGACGTCTCGTTCAACTTCGCGATGGCGGCCAAGGTACCGGCCCTGCTGCCCCCGCCGATGCCCGAGGGCGGGTACCGCATGTTCCAAGAGGACGTCGCGCGCGGCCAGGAGTTCCGCAAGTGCATCGAGTGCTTCCTCTGCCAGGACGTCTGTCACGTCATCCGCGACCACGAGGACAACAAGGCCCACTACGCGGGTCCGCGCTTCTTCATCCGCTACGCCGAGCTCGAGATGCACCCGCTCGACACGAACGACCGGCGCGACCTCATCCGTGAGGAGATGGGCCTGGGCTACTGCAACATCACCAAGTGCTGCACCGAGGTCTGCCCCGAGCACATCAAGATCACCGACAACGCGATCATCCCGCTAAAGGAGCGCGTCGTCGACGCCCACTACGACCCGATCGCCTGGCTCGGACGCAAGATCCGCCGCCGCGAGAAGAAGAGCGCGACCGACGCCGCGGTGCAGCCCGCGCCCTAGGTGCCCGACTTTCTCAGCCCCGAGTGGTTCTCCTCGCTCAACGCCCTCCTCGCTGAGGTCGAGGCGCCCGACGGTGAGATCCGCCGCGTCGTCGTCGAGTTCCTCGACGCACCGTCGTCGCTGCCGCACGCGATGACCCTCACCGTCTCGCCGGGGGCCTGCGGCGTGGCCGCGGGCGACCACCTCGCGGCCGACGCACTGTTGCGACTCTCCTACGAGGACGCGCGCTCTCTCGCCGAGGGACGCCTCGCGAGCGCCGAGGCGCTGCGCGAGGGTCGCGTCAAGGTCCGCGGCGACGTCAACGCGATTGTCCCTCTGCTCGAGTGGCTCCTCGGCGCGCACCGCGAGCGCTAACGGTGGACCTACCCCTCTTCGAAGACGACCTCTCCGAGCCCGGCGTCATCGACGCGACGATGCTGCACCGGCGCGACGTGGGACTCTCGCCGGTGGCGGTGCTGTGCTTCTTCAACGACGTCCTCGAGCGCCTGGTCGCGAGCGGTGAGCTCGTGGCGCGCTACCGGCTGCGCAGCGAGATGGGCGTGAACCCCGTCTACGAGGTGGACACCCCCGCGGGACCGGTCTCGGTGGTGCACCCCGGCGTCGGCGCACCCCTCGCCGCGGGCTTCGCCGAGGAGATGATCGGACTGGGCGCCACGACGCTCGTGGCCTGCGGCGGGGCCGGCGCGCTCGTCGAGGGCCTCAGCCTCGGGCACGTCATGGTCGTGGGCTCGGCCCTGCGCGACGAGGGCACGAGCTTTCACTACGCGGCCCCCAGTCGCACGATCGAGGCCGACGAGCTCGGCGTGCGCGTCGCCCAGGCGCAGCTGCGCGCGGCGGGCGTCGAGCACGTGGTGGGTCGGACCTGGACGACCGACGGCTTCTTGCGCGAGACGCGCTCGCGCGTCGCGCGTCGCGTCGCCGAAGACTGTCTCATGGTCGACATGGAGTCCGCCGCCTTCATCGCGGTCGCGCGCTACCGGGGGGTGCGCTTTGCCCAGATGCTCTACGCCGGCGACTCGCTGGCCGGAGAGTCCTGGGACTCGCGCCACTGGGTGCACGCCGGCGACGTACGAGAGCAGCTCTTGCGCGTGGCGATCGCCACCGCGAACGCTCTCGCTAGTGCCTGAGCGTCCGATGTCCGTGGGGCGCGTGAGAGCTCAGCGCGTCGTGGAGTCGCCCCCTCTCGCGTGAGAGCACGACGGCGAGTCCCACGAAGAGGACGCCGGTGATGACGATGACGACCGGCGCGCGCACCTGACCGGGGAAGAGCCTCACCACCAACCACGGGACGTTGACGAGCAGGCCCACCGCACCAACGAAAGAGAGCATGACCTCGCCCGGGCGCGTGCCCAGGGCCAAGAGTCCGAGCGCGGTGAGCAGTCCCAGGGCCGGAGCGAGCGTGGGGAACTGCGCCTGGGTGATCGCCGCGCCGAGGAGCAAGATGAGACTCGCGCCCCACTCGACGAGCAGGGGCGAACGCGCCAGCGAGCGCATCGCCGCCACCAGGCCGAGGACGCCGATCACCCAGACCACGCCCCCCGTGAGAAGGCCCGCACCGTGCGCGTAGTAGTTCAGCGTCATCGGCCAGGTCTGGATCATGGCGATGAGGCCCATTACGAGAAAGAAGCGCACCTCAACCTCGTCGACCACGACCTTGGGGTAGAGGGCCAGCGCCACGAGGCCGAGGGCACACGCGCTCGCGAGCGGACCGCCGGCGCGCAGGGTGAAGTTGGTGAGGATCACGCCACCCACCACGACGGCGCTCGCACCCACGAGGTCGGCCACGTAGGGCGTCGAGACGCGCCGCGACAGGGCGAGGGCGACGAGAGCCGCCCCGCAGACGAGCACGCCCACGCCCATCGCGCCCGGGGTGGACACGAGGCGCAGCGCGGCGCCCACGGCGACCACGGCTCCCACGAACGTGGTCGCCTCCTGGAGGGGGCGAAAACGCCCGTTCCACATCACCCCACTGAGCCCCGAAACCACGAGAGCGCCCACGAGGACGGCCACCTCGGCGCGCTGGTCGCCGCCGCGGTGTAGCGAGCGCGCCGCGACGAGGCCGAAGAGCCCGGCCGAGGCCGTGGAGGCGAGCCACAGCGCCCCGCGCAGGCGCGCGAACGCCGCGTCGGCGCTCTCACGCACCAGCGCGCCCCCGGCGCCCAAGAGGATCGCCAGGGACCCCGAGAGGACCAGGCGCGCGCTGGTCGCCATGTTCGGCCAGTAGCGCACGATGATGAGAATGGCGCCGGTCACCGCGAGGGCCGCGCCGATGTAGCCGAACGTCTCGGCGATCGCCGGCACTCGTCGCGACGCCGCGCGAGACGGCGCGCGGGCCGCAACGGGTGCGGGCGCGCGCGATGCCTCGAACGCGGCGATCGCGCTGGCCTGGTCGGCGCTGAGGAGTCCTTGCGCTTGCCAGCGCGTCAACTCGTCGGCAAAACCCGACGGCGTCGCCGTTCCCACGGGGCCCGCTTCGCTCGAGAGGCCCGACTCGCTGACGGGGCTCGGCCCAGCGGACGATCCCGCGCGCCGATGGCGCGACACGCTGGAGGCCACGAGGATGCCGACGACGAGGACAACAGCGACACTGACGATCATGTCAGCCTCTTTCAGAGTGGCTCTATCGCGACCCTACCGCCACCAACAGCGCGAGGCGAATCCGCCTCAGACGAGGTGCCCGGCCTCGGCGCGCAGCATCTCGTGCACGGACTCGTCGGTCATGGGCGAGGCGTAGAGGAACCCCTGGCCGTAGTCACAGCCCACGTGGCGCAGGTACTCGAGTTGGCTCTCGGTCTCGATGCCCTCGGCGACCATGGAGAGCCCCAGTTGGTGGCCGAAGGCGATGATCGACTCGAGCAGCGGGTTCGTGTCGAGTGGCGAGTGGATGGGCTCGACGAAGGATCGATCGATCTTGATGATGACGGGCTTGAGGTGGGCGAGGTAGGACAGCGAGGAGTACCCCGTGCCGAAGTCGTCGAGGGCGATCACGACGCCGAGGCGCTCGAGGTCCTCGACGAGGCTCTGCGCGCCCGCAACGTCAGAGAGCGTCGCGCTCTCGGTGATCTCCAGAACGAGGCGCTGGGAGGAGAGGCCGCTCGCGACGAGGGCGCGCTCGATGGTCCCGGCCAGGTGCGGGTCGTGGAACTGGCGCGTCGAGAGGTTCACCGACACGTGGGGGAAGCGTCCGCGCGAGTTCGCGGGCCAGGCCGCCGCCGCCTCACAGGCGCGCATCAGCGCGTACTCGCCCAGCTCGATGATCAGCTCGCTCTGTTCGGCGAGCTCGATGAAGACCCCGGGCGAGACGGCACCAAAGCGCGGGTGCTGCCAGCGCATCAGGGCCTCAAAGCCCACCACCTCGTCGGTGATGAGGTTCACCAGGGGCTGGTACACCATGGAGATCTCGTTGAGCGCCAACGCGCGGCGCAGGTCGCGGCGCAGCTGGTAACGCTCCGAGGCCTGATCCTTCATCTCCGAGGTGAAGGTCACGTGGTGGCGCGAGCCGAGTCGCTTCGCCTCATACATCGCAGTGTCCACGTCGCGCATCAACTCGTAGGCCTCGAGGGGCTCGGCGTCGTCGACGACGACGCCGAGGCTCGCGTGCTGATCGATGTTGAGGGTGTTCGCGAGGAACGGCTCGTCAAAGACGGCGAGGAGCCGTTGGGCCACCTCGTCGGCGTCGCCGGTGAGCGCCTCGGCCAGGTACAAGAACTCGTCGCCCCCGTAGCGACACAGCGTGTCGGTGGCGCGCGTGACCGCCTCGAGGCGCCGCGAGATCTCCACCAACAGCTCGTCGCCGACGTGGTGGCCAAGGTTGTCGTTCACGCCCTTGAAGTCATTGAGGTCGAGCAAGAAGAGGGCGTTCACGCCACCGTGACGCGCGCGCGTTTCGATGGCGCGCACCAATCGGTCCTGAAAGAGCGCACGGTTGGCGAGCCCCGTCAGGGGATCGTGCAGGGCCTGGTGCGAGAGCTGGGCGACGAGAGCCCGCTCGTCGGTCACGTCCTTAATCGAGGCGACGACCCCCTCGAGGTCGCCGTCGTCGGTTTTCACGACGCCCACCGAGAGCTCGCCGAAGATGACACGCCCGTCGCGGTGCACGTAGCGCTTGACGTAGCGCGCGCCCGCACGATCACCGCGCACCAGTTCGCTGATCATGTCCATCGTCAGCTTTCGATCGTCGGGATGCGTCGCCTCGTTGACGTGTCGGCCCACGAGGTCGTCGAGCCCGAGACCGAGCATGTCGCAGTAGGCCTGGTTGACGTCGAGGAGAATGCCGTCGCCGTCGGTGATCGCCATGCCTGACGTATTCGCGCCGAAGGCCAGACGGAAGCGCCGTTCGTTGCGCGCGCGTTCCGACTCGGCCTCGCGCGCGTGGCACTCGGCGTCGCTCTGCGCACGCTCGGCGGCGACGCGGGCGCTCGCGTCG
>JAJYAC010000046.1 GCA_021779735.1 Actinomycetes bacterium | reverse complement strand
GACAGCGGGATTGATGGAGCCATCGTGCCCGATCTCGCGCCCGAAGAGGCCGAGCCATGGCGCGAAGCCTGTCACGCAGTGGACGTGGCCACCATCTTCCTCGTCGCGCCCTCGACACCGCCGGAAAGAATTACCCGCATCGCCGCCATGAGCGAGGGTTTCGTATACGCGTCGGCTCGAATGGCCGTTACCGGACGCGCGGCCGATCTCAGTGGCGCGCCTCTCGTGGTGGGCGCCGTGCGCGCCGCCAGCGATCTGCCGACCTACGTGGGCATTGGCGTCACGACCCCCCGCCAGGCCCACGAGGTCGCCCAGATCGCCGATGGTGTGATCGTGGGATCCGCACTGGTCCAGCGCATTCTTGACGGCGCGACGCCGGCCGACACCGAGAGGGCCGTCGCGGAGTTTCGCCGGGCCATTGACTGAAGCCGCCGATTCCCTGCTCGGCGCGGTGCCGGGACTTATGGCCCTGATTTGACGAGAAGAATTCCCCCGGAATCCCGTCGCCAGACGTGGCAAGGGTGTTAAATCTGGTACGAGCCATCAATACCGATGGTTTGTGGTGCATTCAATTTTGGGGGAATTAAATGTCTGAACACAAAGTTGCCGATCCGGGGCCATTGGGTCTGGCGGGTTTTGCAATGACGACGTTCCTGCTTAGTTGTTGGAATGCGGGTCTGTTCAAGTTTGACGGAAAAGAGGGCGCGGGGCTCACGGGCGCCGTCGCACTCGCGCTGTTTTATGGAGGCATCGCGCAGTTTGCGGCCGGCATGTGGGAGTTCGCGCGAAAGAACACGTTCGGCGCGCTCGCCTTCACGTCGTACGGTGCGTTCTGGCTCAGCTTCTACGCGATCATCAAGTTCAATTTGCCGGCCGCCGGTGGGGCGGTGGGTGTCTTCCTGTTGGGCTGGACGATCTTCACGGTGTACATGACCATCGCCGCGGCGAAGACGAACACCGCGATCTTGTCGGTATTCGTCGTCTTGACCATCACGTTCATTTTCCTGACGTTGGGCAATTGGAACGCTGGTCACACCAACTTGATCAAGATCGGTGGGTGGCTAGGCATTCTCACGGCCATCCTCGCGTGGTACACGTCCATGGCGGGCGTGGTCAACGAGACGTGGGGACGCACGGTGTTCCCGGTGGGACCGCGCAACAGCTAGTTGTCTCAACCCCCGCGGCGCCGTCACGACGGCGCCGCGGGGGACTGTGAAGTTTCGATGGCCGATATTTTGTGGTGCATCGCGCATGGCGTCTGCGGTACGGGCTAAGGTACGAGCCACTGGTGGCTTGCCACCGGACCCAACCGCCAACGACGCCCAGCCCAAAAGGCTTGGGCGTCGTTGGCGTTTACGGGCCGCTGGGCGTCCGATCGTACGACGTGGTAGTGAAGAGTCAAGCAGGTGGCGCCGTCGGCGCACCGTTACCTAACGATCCGATGATGGGGGAATGTATGAGCGAGGCAAAGCTAGAGGCGTGGCTGGACGAGAGGCGCGCCTTCGCGCCGAGCGCCGAGTTCGCGGCCCAGGCCAACGCGCAACCGTCGATCTACGACGACGCGAGCGCGGACCCCGAGGCGTGGTGGCGTGTACAGGCTGACCGACTGCGCTGGGACAAGGCGCCGACCAAGACTCTCGAGTGGGACCTCCCCTTTGCCAAGTGGTTTAGCGACGGCACGCTGAACGCCAGCGTCACCTGCGTCGACCGTCACGTTGACGAGGGCCGCGGTGACAAGGTCGCGTACCACTGGGTGGCCGACGTCGAGGGCGAGGGGCGCACGATTACCTATCGCCAACTTCAGCAGATGGTCTGTCAGGCGGCCAACGCCTTGACCGAACTGGGTGTCAAAGAGGGAGATCGGGTCGCCATCTACATGCCGATGATCCCCGAAGCCGTCGTGGCGATGTTGGCGGTGGCGCGTCTGGGCGCCGCACACTCCGTCGTCTTCGCCGGCTTTAGCGCTGACGCGCTCTCAAGCCGCATCCTCGACTCGGACTGTCGCTTTGTCATCACCGCCGACGGGGCGTTCCGACGCGGCGCGCCTAGTCCCCTCAAGCCCGCCGTCGACGAAGCACTGAAGAGTTGCCCCGACGTGCAAGCGGTGCTCGTCGTCCAACGCACCAGCGGTGACGTTGACTGGGTAGAGGGGCGTGACTACTGGTGGCACGACGTCGTTGATCGCCAGAGCGACGTGCACGCCGCCAAGTCTTTTCCCTCCGAACAGACGCTGGTCATCATGTACACCTCGGGCACGACGGCCAAGCCCAAGGGGATCTACCACACGACCGGTGGGTATCTCACCCAGTGCGCCACGACGCACCACTACGTCTTTGACGTCAAGCGCGACAGCGACGTGTGCTGGACCGCGGCTGACATTGGCTGGATCACCGGTCACAGCTACATCGTGTACGGACCGCTCGCGAACGGCGTCACCCAGGTCATGTACGAGGGCTTGCCCGACTCCGGGGGGCGCGATCGTTGGTGGAAGATCATCGAAGAGTTGAAGGTGACGATTCTCTACACGGCGCCGACCACCATTCGCACGCTCATGAAGTGGGGCCCCGAACTTCCCGCGAGTCACGACCTCTCGAGTCTGCGACTCCTGGGAACGGTGGGCGAGCCCATCAACCCCGAGGCGTGGATGTGGTACCGCGAGCACGTGGGCGCGAATCGCTGCCCGATCGTGGACACCTGGTGGCAGACCGAGACCGGAGCGATTCTCGTCTCGCCGCTTCCGGGAATCACCGCCACCAAGCCGGGCGCGGCAATGCGCGCCCTGCCGGGCATCAGTGTCGAAGTCGTCGACAACGAGGGACACGCCGTGGGCAACGGCGAGGGCGGGTACCTCGTCGTCACGAAGCCCTGGCCGTCAATGACACGGGGTATCTACGGCGATCCCGAGCGCTTCAAGGAGACCTACTGGCGTCGCTTCCCCGGCGTGTACTTCGCCGGAGATGGCGCCAAAAAGGACGAAGACGGTGACCTGTGGCTCCTCGGGCGCATCGACGACGTGATGAACATCTCCGGTCACCGACTCTCGACGACCGAAGTTGAGCACGCTCTGGTGGGCCACCCGGCCGTCGCCGAGGCGGCCGTCGTGGGCGCCTCCGACGACACGACGGGTCAGGCGATCGTGGCCTTCGTCACGCTGAAGCTCTCGGCCGAGGATGCCCACAAGGACCAGACGCCCCTCATCGAAGAATTGCGCCAGCACGTGGCAAAAGTCATCAGTCCCATCGCCAAGCCCCGCCAGATCATTCTGACGCCCGACCTTCCCAAGACGCGCTCGGGCAAGATCATGCGACGCCTGCTGCGCGACGTGGCCGAGAATCGATCGCTGGGTGACGTGACGACGCTCACCGACCCCACGGTGGTCAACATGATCGCCGGCTTGATGCTCACCACACCTTCGGGCGAGGAGTGAGGTCGCGCGCTCGGCCTAGGAGTCAAATCCCAGGCCGAGCGCGTCGAGCAGCCGTAGCCAGAGATTGCGTCGACCCTGGTGGGAGTCGGCTCGCTTGATCGCCGCCTGGGTGATGCGAATGAAGATCCACTTGAAGGGTTCGGGCGGAAACGGCAGCGGGCGACGTCGCACCATCGACAGGCGCGTGCGTTCGGTGTCGAGACCATCGAGGAGATCGAGCATGGTCGCGGCGCCGAATCGAGTGCTCGCCACACCCAGCCCTGTAAAGCCCATGACGTAGGCCACCTTGCCCTGGTGAGACTGGCCCCAGAAGGGCGAGAAACGGGTGCACGTGTCGATCGCGCCTCCCCACGCGTGCGTGAACTTGATGCCCGCCAACTGGGGGAACGTGGTCAAGAAGTGTGCGGCGAGGGTGGCGTAGGTCTCGGCGTTGAACTCGTACTCGCGGCGCACCTTGCCGCGGAAGTTGTAGATCGCGTCGTAACCGCCCCAGAGGATCGAGCCGTCTTGGGTGAGGCGGTAGTAGTGGAACTGATTGCCCGCGTCGGCGACACCCTCGCGCTCGCGCCAGCCGATGCTCTCGCGCTGGGCCTCGGAGAGAGGTTCGGTGACGAGCACGTAGTCATAGACCGGCACGACGTACTTGCGCGCCTGACGAATCAGCGAGGGGAAGACGTTGGTGGCTAGGGCGACGCGCTGGGCGGTTACCGCGCCGTAGGGGGTGTGCACGCGCACCGCGTCGTCCACGTCTTCGAGCCACTCGACCTTGGAGTTCTCGTGGATCGTGACGCCAAGCTTGAGACAGGCACGCTCGAGTCCCCACACGAGACGCGCGGGATCGACGAGGGCAGTGCCGTCGGGGTCGAAGAGCCCACCCACGTAGGTGGGTGAGTGAACTCGCCGTTGAACCTCGTCTCGCGAGAGCACCTCGACGTGGTCGCCCATCTCGTTGCGCAGTTTCGCCTCTTCGACCATCTGATCCATTTGCCACTGCGCCAACGCGACGCGAAGCTCGCCGGTGCGTTCCCAGTCGCACTCGATGCCGTAGCGCGCGACCGTCTCTTCGATCTCGTCGAGATTCTCACGTCCGAGGCGCTCGATGATCTCCATGTCGTGGGCAAAGCGCCGCAGGCCGTTGTAGAAGCCGTGGGTCAGCGACGCCGAGCAAAAGCCGCCGTTGCGTCCCGAGGCGCCCGCGCCCGTCTCGTACTGTTCGAGCACGATCACCTGGCGGCCGGGCTCTCGCTCCTTGGCGAGCAGCGCTGTCCACAGTCCCGTGTAGCCGCCACCGACCACGCACAGGTCCGCCCCCACGTCGCCCACCAGGGCAGAGTGAGGCGCTGGCTCCAAGGGATCCGAGTCCAGCCACCACAGTTCGGGCTGCACGTCGGCCAGGTGTCGTAGGACGAAGGAATCCTTCTTCTCCATACTGTGTCCAACCTACGGTCGGAATCACCCTCTCTGGGCCCATCGTTTTTCGCCCCCGAGGGGCGAACGCCAGCTTTCCCCGCTGGCCTGTTTCGTCCATTGTACCGTGGCCGGGGCGACGAGTTAGGAATGCAGCGTGCGTGCCCGGTCAAACTGGTGAGGCCAGCTGATCACGCGGCCGAGAGCTTCGGCCGCCCCCAGGGTCCAGCGAGGGTTGCGCAGGTTGGCCCGCGCGAGCATCACCGCGTCGGCTCGACCTTCGCGAATGATCTCGTCGGCTTGGTGGGCCTCGGTGATCAATCCCACCGCACTCGAGGCGACGTGGGCCTCGCGGCGAACTCGCTCCGCGAAGGCCACCTGGTAGCCCGGTCCCACGGGGATCTGGGCCCCGGCGACGTTGCCGCCGGAGGACACGTCGATGAGGTCCACCCCGCGCTCGCCCAAGAGAGCGGCCAGGGTGACCGTCTCGTCGTCGTTCCAGCCACCCTCGCTCCAGTCCGTGGCCGAGAGGCGGACGAAGAGCGGAGTGGCGTCGGGGATCGAAGCGCGCAGCGCGTCAACGACACGAAGCACGAGTCGCGTGCGGTTCTCAAAGGAGCCGCCGTACTCGTCCTCGCGACGGTTAGACAGGGGAGAAAGGAATTCGTGCAGCAGGTACCCGTGGGCCGCGTGAACCTCGAGCACGTCAAAGCCCGCCGCGAGTGCGCGCTGGGCGGCGCTAACGAAATCCTCGACGAGAGTGTCGATTTCGACGCCCGTCAGGGCGTGGGGCTCGGGATACCCCTCGAAGGCGACCGCGCTCGGCGCGACCGTCCGCCAGCCACCCTCTCCCACGCGCGCAAAGGGATGTTCGGCCCACGGGGCGTGAGTTGAGCCCTTGCGACCCGCGTGAGCCAACTGGATGCCGATGGGCGTGGCCTGGGAGTGCGCGAAGTCGGTGACGCGGCGCCAGGCCGTCACCTGCTCGTCGTTCCACAGTCCCGGGCAGTTCACCGAGATGCGTCCCTCGGGCGACACCGCGGTCGCCTCGGCGAGGACGAGCCCGGCGCCGCCGGTGGCGAAGGAGCCCAGGTGAACGAGGTGCCAGTCGCCGACCACGCCCTCGTGGGCGGAGTACTGGCACATGGGCGACACCCACGAGCGGTTGGCGATACGCACGCCACGCAGGTCAAGGGGGCTAAACAGATCGGTCACAACTCACTCACTCTCACGGTCGACTCAAGGGTACCGTGGAGACTTCGCGCCGCCGTCACGTGGCGAGAGCGTGACTGGTCGCCGCGCGAAGAATTCGCACGAGGGCCCCCAGATCTTCTGTCGTGAGGCTCGCGAACTCCTCGGGCGGTCGTCCAAGAATCTCCTGGGCGCGGCGCGCGAGCACCTCGCCGGAGGCAGTGACGCCCACGAGTCTCACCCGTCCGTCGCGCGGATGGGCGCGTCGCTCGACGAGGCCCAGAAGTTCAAGGTCGTTCACGAGTGTCGTGAGATTGGGCCGATCGACCTGCAGACGAGCCGCGAGGTCCCCCATGGCGAGGGGTTCGCCCACGAGCCGCAACAGGGCGCGCAGCTTCCCGAAACTGATCCCGAGCGCGTCGCTGACTTGCCGACGGCGCTCGTCGTCGAGGACGAAGCTCCTCATCGCGCCGTAGGCCTCGCGCGCGAGGTCGTCACGTGCGCGTGCGCCGCTCACGTCAGTGCCTCCTCGAGAAACTCCGGATTGATCAGGCGTGCTGTTGAGCGGGCGGTCTCGGTGGCCCACGCCGACGTCGCGAGCAGGCTGATGATGAAAATCGCCACCCCGGCGCCCGCGAGGACCCACCAGCCCGAGTGGCTCGCGAGGGCGAAGGAGAGGCGATGGGACTGGTGCAGAGAAGACGCCGTAAGAGATCCCACAATCGCCACGCCCACTGTCGCGCCGATCTGGCGAGACGAAGAGGCGATCCCGGCCGCGACGCCCGCCTGGGCGCGCGGCATGCCCGAGACCGCCGTGTGGGTGATGGGCGGATTCACGAAGCCAAAGCCGATGCCGAACATCACGTAGGCCCCGAAGAGCCACGCGAAGGACGTCGCGGGACCCAGGTTGACGAGCATGAACGACGACGTCGCCAGCGCCGCGCCGCCAATGGCGAGGGGTACGCGCGCGCCGCGTCGACCCAGAATGCGTCCCGAAAGTGGGGGTAAGACCATGGCCATGGCGGCCATCGGCAGCGTGTCGAGACCCGCGTGAAGGGGTGTCAATCCGCGCACATCTTGCAGGTAGATCGTGTTGAGGAACAAGAATCCGCTCAGCGAGGCAAAGGCCGCGATGGCGATGAGGGTCGCGGAGGCAAAGGGCACCGAGCGAAAGAATCGGAGGTCCACCAGTGGTTGTGAACTGCGACGCTCACTGGCGACAAAGGCCGCGAGGGCAACTAGCGCCAGGGTGAAGGCGCCCACAATCAGTCCCGATGTCCAGCCGCGCGCGGGCGCCTCGATGATGCCAAAGGTGAGTGCGGCCAGGAAGACGACGGCGAGCGCCTGACCAGCCACGTCCACCCGGCGTGCGACCGGCGCCTTCGATTCGGGAATGTATCGCAGGGACAGCACAATCGCGGCCGCGGCGACGGGAACATTCACCCAGAAGATCGACTGCCAACCCACCGAGGAGACCAACACGCCACCCAAGACAGGCCCGAGGGCCATCGATACTCCAATCACGGCGGCCCAGACCCCGATGGCCTGGGCGCGCTCGCGGGCGACCGTAAAGGTGTTGGTGATGATCGACATGGCCACGGGATTGAGCATGGAGCCGCCCACCGCTTGCAGCACACGAAAGACGATGAGCGTGGCAAGACTCGGCGCCACGCTGCACAGCAGTGAGCCCACGGCGAAGATCACGAGACCGCTCACGAAGGTGCGCCGTCGACCCAGCCGATCGGCCGTGGACCCCGACATCATCAACAAACTCGCCAGCACGAGCGTGTAGGCGTCGATCGTCCACTGCAGTCCCGACAGTGGCGAGTGAAAAGAGTGGCCAATCGAGGGAAGCGCAATGTTGACGATGGTGATGTCCAGGCCCACCATCAGCAAACTCATCGAACAGATCGCGAGGATGCCGTAGCGATGCCGGCGGGTGAGTTCGCTCGTACTCGCGTCAGTGGCGACCATCATTTAGTTATATCAGAATAACTAAATGATGGTCGCCGACGCCACCGCGTGGTCGGGCTGGGGAGATTCGAACTCCCGATCTCTCGGCCCCCAGCCGAGCGCTCTAGACCAAACTAAGCCACAGCCCGTGAGATTTCGAGTTTAGCCGGTGGGATTCACCGCCTCGAGCCTCAGCCGCCGGCGGCGGCCGTGACGATCTCCACGACGTCTTTCACGTCAAGGATCGTTTCGTCCCAGAGCGAACGCGGAACGATCTCTCCGTTGCGCGCGACCGCGACACCGCGTCCGTCTAGGCCCATTTCCTCGAGCAGCGCGCGCACGTTTACAGGCCCCCCCTCGCGAGCAGCGCCATTGACTCGCATCAGGTGAGCGACGCCACGAAGGCCACCGCGTCACTCGAGGCGAGGGGCGCCAGGGTGACGCCGTGACGATAGTGACCCGAGATCCACGCCCATCCTCGAGGTTCGATCTCTTCGAAGAACGGTCGTAGGTCCGCGCTGGCCGGTCTCAGCCCGTAGCGCAGGTCCACCACGGCCGCGGTCTCGAGCGCCGGAACGACGTCGAGGGCGTCACGCAACAGACGCTGCAGCTCGCCTACTTCGACCGCGAGCTCGCTTCGTTCATCTGACGTGGCGCCGAGCACGCAGTAACCCTGAGGACGGCTCACCATGTAGAACGTCCGTCCCCGCACGAACGCGCGCACCATGGGCTGGTCACCGCGGTCCAGTCCGCTGACACGGGCCGTGACGCCGCGCACGGGACGAACCACGTTCGCCCCGCTCGGCCGCGCGCCCTCGGGCAGGGGAGTCGAACCCGTCGCGAGGAGGCCCGCGTCGGCGAGATACGTCGCGCTCGCGGTCTCGACCACGACGCCCGCGCCCTCGACGCCAATCCTCTCGACTCGTTCGCCCACCACGCGCCCGCCCAGGTGCTCGAGCGCCCGGCACAACAGTGAGACCGCGTGATCAGGATCGATCCACGCGTCACCCCCCATGATGACGCCCTCGGTGATACGACCACTGAGACCTGCGAAGACCTCGGGGGAGTCGTGACGACTCACGGGCCGCATCGGGGCGGCGAAGTCGGCGGCCAACTGGAGGAACTGGGCGAGGAGGCGACGGTCGCTCGCGTCCCAGCCGGTGATCAA
>JAJYAC010000045.1 GCA_021779735.1 Actinomycetes bacterium | reverse complement strand
CCCGTCGGGTTGTGAAAGCCCGTCATGAGCGTGCACCGGTACGTCGGCCCACCACCGGTCCACGTCGCGGTGATCGACTGGGTGTAGCGATTGACCACGCGAGCCGCCACCGAGTCCACACTCGTGAGGAAGGGGCGCGCGCCGGTGGACGCCGTCCAGGTGTAGAGGATGTGAGGCGAGTAGATACCGCCCGCGTGAACTCCGGAGGTCGGCTGGGCTCCTTGATCCCACATGTAGATGGTCCCGGCGCCGTAGGCGAGCAACTCAGGACTAGTGGACCCGAAGTTCGTCAACGCTGGTGACGGGGGTAAGTACTGTGGCGCGCCACTTGGGTTCATCTCCTCCACAAGTTGCGACGAGCGGATTGCCGCAAAGAGGTTTCCCGCGCCGTCGGTGGCGATTCCCTCTGCGGGCCCCACCTGAGTAGCCACGGGCGTCGTGGCACCTGTCAAAGTGACCGCGTACAAACGCCCACTGCCACCAATTCCGGCGGATGCGTAGATCGTTCCGTCGGGCGACGCGGCCAGTCCGAAGACCATGTCACTCGAGAGTGTGGCCACTGTCCTCTCCGCACCGCCACCCGCGGGGATCTCGTAGATCGTCGAGTTGCCGCTTACAAAGTCGAACGTCGAAACGAACACGTTGCCGAACTGGTCCACGGCAATGCCACCCGGGTTCCCGAGGTTGGGAATCGTCGAATTGAGTACGGTCTGCACGCCACTTGGATCCACGCGCATGACGACGAAATTGTTGATGTTCGGGTCCCAGGTGACGAGGTCAACCGCGCCCGAGGGCTCCACGGCGAGGCCCGTCATCCCCCCAGATGAGAAGTCGTAACAAGGATCAATGAAGGTGCTCTGACCGGTCGATGGCGTGTATCGCTCGATACCTAAACCGAGGCCACAGACGTGACTTCGCCTCACATTAGCGTGGCGCAGCCTCGGAGCGGAAAAGTAGAAGTTGCCGGAATTGGGCACGTAGTACACGTTGCCCACCGCGTCGATGCCGTACCAGTTGAGCATGCCGAAACCGGGAATGAAGTCAGTGGGCATGGTGAGAGTGCCCCACGCACCCGGCGCCGTAGGTAGGGGTGCGGGTACGCCCGCGCTCGCACTCGTAGCCAGACCCAGGGGCACGATGGCGAGCGTCATCACGCCCGCGGCGAAAAGCATGCGCGCGCGACGCTTTAAGTCCGAGTTTCCAATCATGAACATCCACCTCCTGCGCCAGGAATGGCGATCCATCGAGTGTACTTCCTGTGTCTTTGACTTCGGGTCCCTGGCCCGCCGGAGGGTCACTCTCGTGACACCAGGCGAGCGACGCGACATGAAGGCCACGTAATTGAGGACTAGCCCGAGGGCTCGCAACGAGAAGGCAACGTCGCTGAAGACGTTTCTCACTGCGACGCACGCACCGCATCCCTCGATTGTGGTTACTCAACCCGCCGACGGTGAGCAGCTGTTCGTTCCCTCGCCACAGCCCCCGGTGACCGTGAAGGAGAAGGGGTGGTACGCCACGACCGGCGTGCCCACGTCAATCTGGATGTTCGCGTGCGCGAGCAGGGGTGTGTCTCGAGGATCGCCCTGGCGACGCTGACCGTTCTCGAACACCACGACCGGACCCGTGACGGGACCCACGCGGCGCGTGCTGAGCGGCTGGCGCCAGATATCGAAGAACTCGCCGAGGGTAAAGACCTGTCGGGCCGGCGCCTCGACGTGGATGATGCCGTCGGCGGCGTGGGTGTGCAGCCAGTACAGGCAGTCATAGAGCCCGACGTCGTAGAAGTCGCCCGTCGAAGTCTTCTCGATGAGAGCGGGTCGCGTGATGCCGATACCCGCGGGAAGGCGCTCCTCGCGACCGTACACGAAGATCGACACGTGGATGTGCACGTGGTACTTCACGACCTCTTTGGCTTGACTCTGACACGTGATCCCATCGACCGCCTGGCCCACGCGCGTCGTCGTGGCTGCCGCCAAATCGGGTACGGAGTAGATCGCGACGCCCTCGGGTCCGACCGTGGAGGTCACCGTGGGACGAGACGACAACCACGCCGTCGCGCCACTGGCGATGGTGAGAGCCGCGAGGATGACTAGGGGGATCAGCCGACGGGCGCCCGGTGCGGGAGTACTCGTGTCGCTCGTCATCGCACCTCCCATTTAGCACCCTGGTAGAGCCCCTCTCAAGGCTACGCGTGAATTTTCGGCGAAGGTTGTGACCAAGGTCCCCCCATCACAGAACCTGGCGGAGCGAGGGATCTCTATACTCCCAGGGAGTATGCAAGTGAGAGGAGACCACGATGTACGGCTGGGCTAACCAAGGAATGGACGGCGGGTGGTGGATCCTCATGATGGTGGGCATGGTGCTCTTCTGGGGTCTGCTGGTCGTGGGCCTTCTTACACTCTGGCGTCACCAACACTCCACCCCCACGAATTCTCTCGGTGCCCCCGCGGCACCGGCCGTGGCCGCGAGCGCGGCGATCGCCATTCTCCAGGAGCGATTCGCGCGCGGTGAGCTGTCCGAGGAGGAGTACGCGCGTCGCCTCGCGTTGCTCAAGGACCAGTCGTGACCCGCTCTCTCGCGCGCGCCCTCGTCACGATCGGCGCACTCGGCGTCCTCGTGCTCTCCACGCTCGGCGTGGCCGTCGCCACGGGCCACCTCGGTCAGGGTCCCACGCGATCACTCGCGAGTTGCGGCCCGAGTCACCCGCGTGGCCAGATCGTGCGCGTGACCCTGTCGGATCGTGGTGGAGGAATGATGGGCGCGAACGCGATGATGGTCGCTCTCGGGGTCGCGCCCGACGTGGTCGGCGCGGGCCCCGTCACCTTCATTGCCACCAACGTCGGCGCGCTTAATCACGAGCTGCTCATCTTGCCCGCCCCGCGATATGGCGTCGGCACGCGGCCCGTTGCGGCCACGGGCAAGATCGACGAGTCCTCCAGCCTGGGGGAGGCCTCGACGTCGTGCGGCGAGGGCCGCGGTAACGGGATCTCTCCCGGCACGTCCAGTTGGGTGACCCTGACCCTGCCCCGAGGTAACTACGAGCTGCTCTGTGACGTCCCCTGGCACTACGCCAACGGCATGTTCGCCCCCTTGAGCGTTCACTAGAGAGAGGTGCAAACGTGGCCGCACCCGGTTACTCCGATGACAAGAACGCGGTTCTCGCTCGCCTCAAGCGAGTCGAGGGCCAGGTGCGTGGCGTGGCCAAGATGGTCGAGGACGACCGCTACTGCATCGACGTGCTCCAACAGATCTCGGCGGTGACGCGCGCCCTACAGAGCGTGGCCCTGCACCTGCTCGACGAGCACATGAGTCACTGCGTGGTCAATGCCGTCAAGGCCGGGGGCGCCGAAAAGGACGCCAAGTTGCGCGAGGCCAGTGAGGCCATCGCCCGACTGGTGAGGTCCTAGTCGTGCTCGCCACGCTCAGCGTTCTAGTCGACGTCGCGCGCGGGCTGCGCGAGGGTTTCTTCATGTTCTGGGAGACGCTCTGGGCTCTCGTGCTGGGCTTCACCCTCTCGGGCGCCGTGCAGGCCTTTGTCTCCAAGGACCAGATGCGCGCGACCCTCGGCGACCACCGTCCGGGCGCGATCGCGCGCGCCTCGGGATACGGCATGGTGTCCTCGAGCTGCTCCTACGCCGCGTCGGCCATGGCCAAGTCCCTCTTCGCCAAGGGTGCGGACTTCACGTCGGCGATGGTCTTCATGTTCGCCTCGACCAACCTCGTCGTCGAACTCGGCGTCGTCATGCTCGTGCTGCTCGGCTGGCAGTTCGCCGCCGCGGAGTTCGTCGGCGGACCCATCATGATTGTCCTCCTCGCCCTCGCCGGCGGGCTTGTCTTTACCCCGGCGGTCCTCGCGCGCGCGAGAGAGAAGATCGGTGGACGCTCTCACGACCACGCGGCGATGTCTGAGGTGACCGAAGAACGACAGGCCGAACTCGAAACGCTCCCTCTCGCCACGAAGTTGCGTTCGGCCGCGGCCTGGTCCGACGCGTCTCGCTACGCGCTCGCCGACGCCACCATGCTGCGACGAGAACTCCTCATTGGCTACGTCGTCGCGGGCCAGTTGGCCGTTCTCGTGCCCACGCACTTTTGGAACGACCTCTTCCTCCACGGGCATGGCTTCTGGACGAGTCTCGAGAACGCCCTCGTGGGTCCTCTCATCGCCGTGATCAGTTGGGTCTGCTCGATCGGCAACGTGCCCTTGGCCGCGGCCCTGTGGGCTGGTGGAATCTCCTTTGGCGGCGTGATCGCCTTCATCTTCGCCGACCTCATCGCGATGCCGCTCATTCTCATCTACCGCAAGCTCTACGGCGCGCAGCTGACGCTACGCATGGTGGGACTCTTCTACGTCGTCATGGCGATCGCGGGCCTCGCCACTGAGGGCATCTTCGCGGCCCTCGGCGCCGTCCCCTCGCGGCGCACCTTCTCCGTCGCGAGCGCGCACTTCTCGTGGAACTACACGACGTTCCTCAACGTCGCCTTTCTTGTCGCAGCCGTGGGTGTCTGGTGGCTTGCTCGGTCCGCGCAGAGGTTCGGCGGCGGAGTGGGATACGCGATCGATCCGATCTGTGGCATGCAGGTACGCACGCATGACGCGCCAGCCACCTCTCACGTGGGTGGCCAGATCACCTACTTCTGCTCCGACCACTGTCGCGAGAAGTTCGAAGCCGACCACGGCGCGGGCCCTCACGTGGCACCAACGACGGCCGCCGGCACCATCGACCCGGTCTGTGGCATGAGCGTCGATCCGACGAAAGCGCCGGCCCATCGCCTCTTCGAGGGTCGCGACGTCTACTTCTGCAACCCCGGGTGTGCCGAGCGCTTCGACACCGACCCGATGAAGTACCTCGCCCCCGGAGCCACGTTCGAGCCGATGACGACGCCCCAGAGCGTCATCCTCTCGACGAAGGTGGCAACGTCGAGTGCCATTGACCCGGTCTGTGGCATGAGCGTCGATCCGACGAACGCGCCGGCCCATCGCCTCTTCGAGGGTCGCGACGTCTACTTCTGCAACCCCGGGTGTGCCGAGCGCTTCGACACCGACCCGATGAAGTACCTCGCCCCCGGAGCCACGTTCGAGCCCATGACCATGACTCCCCAAAGCATCAGCCTCTCGAAGCCTCGGCGCGCCGGAAAAGTCGATCATCGCATGGGCGACGATCCGTCACCAACGGGCCCGCCCGCCTCGTCACCACCTGACGCCAACCCAGGCGCCTAGTGGTTGGGGAAGACAGCCTCTATGCGAGGGCTGTCACTCGACCAGAAGACTTTGTAGGGATGGTGACCCGGCACCGCCAAGCGGAAGCGGATTCCCTCCACGGTCGTGAGCGCGCTTGAGCGCGCTTGGGCCCGCGCCGGGTCGGCGAGAACGAACTCGCAAACATCGAGTATCGCATCGTAAAGGTCAAGGTCATCGCCATTTTCGATCTCGTCGAGTTGGGCGTTGGCGACTTCGGAGTAACCCGGATGACCGCTCACCGGCGCCGACTGGCCCGCGACACGGTCTTCGACGCGGCCGCTCGGCTGAGCAGGGCCTGTAACTCGGGACCTTCGTCGTACTCAAGCTGGGCTTCGGTGACAAGACGGGCAGGCTCGAGCAGAATGCTGCCATCCTCGTTCTCGCGCAACATGAAGCGTTGGCTCGGGTGCCCGGGCAGTACCACGCGGCTACGACCGTCAGTCTCGATGAGCGTCATGAGATCCTTTCGCTTACTCCGTACTATAGCCCACTTTCCCACAATGGGCACGCGGGTACTTGGATTGGCGAGAGGCCAAGGCAACACCGTGCTCCACCTCGCGCCCGAACCGATTTGCTCGTCAAGAAGCCAATGGCGGTTTCGCTGGCCCGACGTGAACCCGCACGCGGATCGTGCCAGAGAGCCATTGATCAAGACATGAAAAATTCCACGGCCTGCTGCACCTCATGCTGCGCCCTAATCCAATCGTGTTTGAGGACGGTCGACAGATCTACTCGCTGACAAACCATCGCAATACTCCTCAACGAATGTGCACTCCCGAGATGGCGCGTGAGATGATCAAACGTTGAATCTCGCTCGTTCCTTCAAAAATGGTGTAGATCTTCGAGTCGCGGTGCCAGCGCTCGACGGGGTACTCGCGCACGTAGCCGTATCCGCCGAGGATCTGGATCGCCTCTTCGGTGACCTTGACCGCGCTCTCGCTGGCGAAGAGCTTGGACATCGAGCCCTCGCCACTCGTGAAGGGCTTTCGATTAGCCGCCATCCAGGCCGCACGCCACACGAGAAGTCGCGACGCGTCCACGCGCGCCTTCATGTCGGCGAGTTTGAATGCAATGGCCTGGTTCTCGATGATCGCGCGTCCGAACTGGCGGCGCTCCTTGGCGTAGTCGAGCGAGTACTCGTAGGCCGCGCGCGCGATGCCGAGCGCCTGGGCGCCGATCCCCGGGCGCGTGGCTTCAAATGTCGCCATCGCGGCCTGGCCCGAGGAGGAGCGGCCCTCGCGCGCACGCGCGAGGCGTTCGTCGAGCTTCTCCTTGCCGCCCAGAAGACAGCTGCCCGGAATGCGACAGTCCTCCAGAACGACCTCGGCCGTGTGGCTCGCGCGGATGCCCATCTTCTTGAACTTCTGGCCCATGCGAATGCCCTTGGTGCCCTCGGGCACGACGAAGGACGCCTGGCCCCTACCGGCGAGGGCCGGGTCCACGCTCGCCACCACCACGTGAAGGTTGGCGATGCCCCCGTTGGTGATCCAGGTCTTGGTGCCGTTCAAGACCCACTCGTCCTTCGCCTCGTCGTAGACGGCGCGCGTGCGCAGGCTCGAGACGTCACTGCCCGCGTCGGGTTCGGAGACCGCGAAGGCCGCGAGCTTGAGATCGCCCGGAGTGCCGTAGCACTGGGGCATCCACTCGGCCTGCTGGGCCGGGGTGCCGTTGGCGAGGATGGCTGCAACCGCGAGCGAGGAGCCCATGATCGACATGCACAGCCCCGCGTCGCCCCAGGCGAGCTCTTCGAGGATGAGTACCGTCGAGAGGCCGCTCGGGTCCATGAACGCGTTGGCCAAGATGTCCAGTCCGTAGATGCCGAGCTTGGCCGCCTCTTCGATGATGGGCCAGGGGGTCTCTTCGCGCTCGTCCCACTCAGCGGCCGCCGGTCGCATGACGCCCTCGGCAAAGCCGTGGACCCAGTCGCGCAGGGTCACCTGGTCGGCACTCAACTCCATCGAAAACTCGCTCATGGCACTCCTGACGCCCTTACCGCTCGGTAACCTCCGTACTCTAGTAGCCCCGGCCACTCGCCCTGCTCGTGCGAAACGCAAAAAACGGCCGCCACCCGAGGGCGACGGCCGTTTCTTCCCGCGTGGCTAGCTCAGCTGGACACGCTTGGCGAGCGGGCCGCGGTCGCCCGGCTCGATGTCGAACTCGACATTCTGCCCTTCGACCAGGGTGCGGCGACCGTCACCTTGAATTTCCGAGTAGTGGACGAAGACGTCGGGCTGACCTTCGACGGCGATGAATCCCCAACCCTTTTCGTCGTTGAACCATTTAACGGTTCCTACAGCCACAGCGGGCCTCCTTGTTTCTGTGGTCCGGCCTTCACCGGTACCGGAGGGAACCACTACGGCGACCTCACCGGCCACGTTATCCGATGACCTCGAGCCTGCCAAGTGAAAATTGGATGGCGAAACTCAGGTACGCCGCAGGGTTGAGCCGTGGGGGCCGTCCTCGATCACCCAGCCGCGCTGCGACAACTCCTCTCGCAGTCGGTCGGCCTCGGCGAAGTCCCCCGCGGCGCGCGCGCCGTCGCGCTTGGTGGCCAGGTCCGCGCTCGTCTCGTCGACCTCGTCGAGGCTCGCGTGCAGGCGAAGACCCAGCGCGCCCAAGAGCGCGGCGACCGCCCGGGCCATCTGGGCGGCCCCGCGCACGTCGCCGCGATCGGCGGCGACGTTGGTCTGGCTGATGGCGTCAAAGATCTTGGCGATCGCCTGGGGGGTGTCGAGGTCGTCCTCGAGGGCGCTCTGGATGCGCGTGTGCAGCATCGCGGCCGGGCCCGAGAAGTCGTGGTCGCTCGCGCGCTCCATACGCTCACCGGCCAGGGGCGCGAGGGAGAAGCGGCGCGCGAAGGCGTCGATACGCTCGAGAGAGCGCTCGGCGTCGGCGATCGTCTCGGGGGTCACCTCGATGGGCGAGCGGTAGTGGCTGCGCAGCACGAGCAGGCGGTAGGCGCGCGGATCGGTGCTCGCGAGCAGGTCGGTGAGCGAGGTGAAGTTGCCGAGGGACTTGCTCATCTTCTCTTCGCCCACCATCACCCAGCCGTGGTGGGCCCAGTGCGTGGCGAAGGCGCGAGAGAGGGCGCTCGCCTGGGCCCGCTCGTTCTCGTGGTGGGGAAACTTCAGGTCGAGTCCCCCGCAGTGCAGGTCGAACCCCTCACCCAGTAGCGCGAGGGACATCACCACGCACTCGGTGTGCCAGCCGGGCCGTCCCGCGCCAAAGGGGGCCTCCCAGGTCGGCTCGCCTGGCTTGGCGTTCTTCCAGAGCGTGAAGTCGAGCGGTGAGCGCTTCGCCTCGTTAGCCTCCACACGCGCGCCCGCGCGCAGGCTTTCGAGGCTCTGGCCCGAGAGGCGTCCGTAGTCGCCCACGCGCGAGACATCGAAGTAAACGCCGTCGTCGAGCTGGTACGCAACGTCGAGGGCGAGGAGTTCATTGATTAGCGCGATCATCTCGGCGACGAAGGCCGTGGCGTGGGGGGTGTGGGTGGGTGGGGCCACCCCGAGGGCCTCCATGGCCCGCCACCACTCGTCTTCGTTTGAGGCAGCCACCGCCTCCTCACTCGTCTCCTCAAGGGCCGCGCGCGCGATGATCTTGTCGTCGATGTCGGTGACGTTGGAGACGAAGTTCACCTCGAGGCCCTCGAAAGTGAGCCAGCGGCGCAGCACGTCCCAGACGAGAGCGTGACGCCCGTGTCCCAGGTGGGGCAGGTCGTAGACCGTGGGCCCGCACAGGTAGATCGCCACGCGCCCCTCGTCGCGCAGCGCGAGCTCGCGCACCTCGCCCTCGAGGGAGTCGTAGAGGTGAATCACCTCATCAATGTAGGCGAGGGCCCGACGCGAGCGCGACCAGTCGCTCGAGGGGGCGTCTCGGCGCGGACCTAGCCCAGGGCCGTCGAGCCACGCCAGGACATGCGATAGACGTGCGTCGCGCCGCGCAGCCGGTAACGAACGACGAGGCCGGAGAAGAGGCGGCCGTGCGACGTCGACACCGGCGCGTAGAGGCGCACCTCACTGTGGGCGAAGTAGGACATGGGCGACGCCGCGCA
>JAJYAC010000044.1 GCA_021779735.1 Actinomycetes bacterium | reverse complement strand
GCGATGGTGAAGATGGCGAGTCCCACGAGGTAGACCCGTCGACGTCCGAAGATGTCGGCCGCGCGCCCGCCGAGGAGCAAGAACCCCGCGAAGGTCAGCACGTAGGCGTTGACCACCCACTGGGCGTTGTCGATCGTGAAGTGCAGGTCTCGTTGCATCGAGGGCAGGGCGACGTTGACGATCGAGACGTCGAGGACGACCATGAACTGCGCGAGGCAGGCGATGGTCAGGATGATCCAGTCAGGGGCGTGGCGGTGCACCTTGGCGGCAGAGGACATGGCGCGAGTGTAACGGGACGATGCCAGGACGCCTCGTTTGCAAGACTGGACAGATGGCCGCTCAGTTCATCTTCACCATGCGCGATCTGCGTCGCTTCTACCCACCGGACCGTGAGGTGCTGCGCGGGATCAATCTCTCCTTCTATCCCGGCGCGAAGATTGGCGTCATTGGTGCGAACGGGTCGGGCAAGTCGTCCCTGCTTCGCATCATGGCCGGACTAGATGACGGTTTCAGCGGCGAGGCGCGTCTCACCCCCGGATTCACTGTGGGCTACCTGCCCCAGGAGCCCCAGCTCGACCCAGCCAAGACAGTCGTAGAGAACGTCGCCGACGGCGTCGCGCACCAGCGTGACCTGCTCGCGCGCTACAACGAGGTCTGCGCGAGCTTTGCTAACGCCGACGCCGATTTTGACGCGTTGCTCGCCGAACAGGCTGACCTGCAAACGAAGATCGACGCCGCCGGCGCCTGGGACCTCGACCGGACGCTGGAAATCGCGATGGACGCGCTCAACCTGCCGCCGGGTGACTCGGGCGTGACGACGCTCTCGGGGGGCGAGCGTCGCCGCGTCGCGCTGTGTCGCCTGCTCTTGTCCCAGCCCGACTTGTTACTGCTCGACGAGCCGACGAACCACCTCGACGCGGAATCTGTCGCCTGGCTCGAGCGCACGTTGCAGGACTACGCCGGCACGGTGGTGGCGATCACCCACGACCGCTACTTCCTCGACAACGCCGCCAGCTGGATCCTCGAACTCGACCGCGGACACGGCATCCCGTGGGAGGGTAACTACTCCTCGTGGCTCGAACAAAAGCAGGCGCGCCTGGCGAGCGAGGAGAAGGCCGACAGCGCTCGTCAGGCCGCGCTCGCGCGAGAGCTCGAGTGGATTCGCATGTCGCCGCGCGCGCGCCAGTCCAAGGGCAAGGCCCGCGTGAACGCGTTCAATGAGCTCGTGGCCGAGTCCGAGGCCGCCGAGCGGCGCGCCGACAAGGTCGAGATCGCGATTCCGCCGGGTCCGCGACTGGGCGACCTCGTGGTCGACGCGCGCCACCTGTCCAAGGGCTACGACGACCGCCTCCTCATTGAAGACCTGACGTTTTTGCTGCCCCCCGGCGGCATCGTCGGGGTGATCGGGCCCAACGGCGCGGGTAAGACGACCCTGTTCAAGATGCTCGTAGGCCCCGAAGCGCCCGACGCCGGCACGCTTCAGGTTGGTCCCACGGTGTCTTTCGCCTACGTCGACCAGTCGCGTGACGAGCTCGACGCGGCCGCCACCGTCTTTGACGAGATCGCCGGCGGTGACGAGCGCATCGTCGTGGGCAGCCGCGAGCTGCCCGCGCGCGCCTACGTCGCGAGCTTTGGTTTTAAGGGCAGCGATCAGCAGAAGAAGGTTGGAGAGATCTCCGGGGGCGAGCGCAATCGCGTGCAGCTGGCCAAGGTGTTGCGCCGCGGGGGCAACGTCTTGCTCCTCGACGAGCCCACAAACGACCTCGACGTGGACACCCTGCGCGCACTCGAAGACGCCCTGTTGAGCTTTCCGGGCTGCGCCGTTGTCATCAGCCACGATCGGTGGTTCCTCGACCGCATCGCCACCCACGTGCTCGCCTTCGAGGGTGACTCGCAGGTTCGTTGGTTCGAGGGCAACTTCACCGACTACGAGATCGACCGTCACAAGCGCCTCGGCACCGACGCCGACCAACCGCACCGGATGCGCTACAAGCCGCTCACCCGCTAGTTCCGAGCGCTGTCCACACGTCGGTAGGGTGGAAAGCACGAGGAAGGAGTGACCATGGGGAACTTCAGTGATCGTGTCGCCATCGTGACCGGGGGCGGCTCGGGTATCGGTCGGGCGGTGTGTCTGCAGGTGGCGAGCGAAGGTGGTCACGTCGTCGTCGCGGATGTGAAAGAAGACCGCGCCAGCGCCGTCGTGGCCGAAATACTCGCGAGCGGGGGGTCGGCCAGCGCCGCGGTGGGCGATCTCAGTGACCCCGTCGTCGTCGAGCGCGTCGTCGCCGAGACGATGTCGGCCCACGGACGCATCGACGTGCTGTGCGCCAACGCCGGCATCATGGATGACATGTCCGGGCCCGAGGAGGTCAGCGACGCGATGTGGGAGCGGGTCCTGCGAGTCAACCTCACGGCGCCCTTTCTCCTGACGCGCGCCGTCGCCCCGCACATGCTCGCCGCCGCGCGCGGCTCTATCGTCTACACCGCGTCCGAAGCCGGCATGCGCGGCAGCGCGGCGGGAACGGCCTACACAGTGTCTAAGCACGGCGTCATCGGTCTCATGCGTTCCGGCGCGGTGCTCTATCGCCAGCGCGGGGTGCGCGTGAACGCCGTCGCCCCCGGGGGCACCAAGACCAACCTCGAGGTCAATTTCGACGCCCAGTCCGAGGGCCTCAAGGCCATCGGTGCCTACGCGGGCAACGTGGGGCGCATCGCCGAGGCCCGCGAGGTGGCCGCGGCAATTGTCTTTCTCGCCTCGGACGCCGCGAGCAACATCAGTGGCGCGCTGTTGGCCAGCGACGGTGGCTGGGTCGCGGTCTAGCGTTTCGCGCCGCACTTCCGGGCGGTCGTAGTGTCGTCGTCGTTGGCCCTGAGTCGAGGAGAAAACGTGATCACGCGAGACGAGTGTGCGGCCCTAGACGCGGTAGACCCCCTGGCGCCGCTGCGCGAGGAGTTCATCCTCGACGACGCGACGATCTACCTCGACGGCAACTCCCTGGGGCCCCTCACTCGATCGGCGCGCGAGCGCGTGGCGACCGTCGTCGATCACGAGTGGGCCGAAGGTCTCGTGTCGAGCTGGAACGCGGCGGGCTGGATGGCCACCCCCACGAGGCTCGGCGACCGCCTCGCGCCACTGATCGGCGCGCACGTCGGCGAGGTTCTCGTGGCCGACACGCTCACCATTGGTCTGGCGAAACTGATTGGCGGCGCGCTCGCGCTGCGGCGTGATCGCCACGTCATTCTCACCGACATCGCGAACTTTCACTCCGACATCTACATCGTGCGCGCGGTGGCCCACTTCGCCGACCGCGACATTGTGGTCAAGACCATCGCGCGCGACGAGCTCGACGCGCACCTCGATGACGACGTCGCCCTCGTCATGCTCACTCACGTCGACTTTCGCACCGGGGAGATGCTCGACCTCGCCGAGGTGACGAGCCGCGTCCACGCGGTGGGCGCACTGATGCTCTGGGACTTCGCGCACTCCGCCGGGGCCGTGCCCCTCGACGTGACCGGCGCCAATGTCGACTTCGCCGCGGGCTGTACCTACAAGTACCTCAACGGCGGACCGGGCTCGCCCGGGTTCATCTACGTGCGCGCGGCGTTCCAGGGCGTGCTCGAGAATCCGCTTCCGGGGTGGCTCGGACACGCGCGGCCCTTCGACTTCGAGCTCGAGTACACCCCCGCGTCGGGCATGCAAGCCTTCGTCACCTCCTCACCTTCGATCGTGGCCCTCGCCGCGCTCGACGGCGCGCTCGACGTGTGGAAGCACGTGACGACCGACGACGTGCGTGCGAAAAGCCTGGTGCTGAGCGACCTGTTCATCGACCTGGTCGAGGCGCGCCTGGCGGGCGTCTTTGGCCTCGCGACGCCGCGCGAGCACGTCCGACGGGGCTCGCAGGTCTCCCTGCGCCACGCGCACGCCTACGGCGTCGTCCAGGCGCTGATTGAGCACGGGGTCGTGGGCGACTTCCGCGACCCCGACATCGCGAGGTTCGGCTTCACCCCTCTCTACCTGCGCTACGTCGACGTCTACGACGCCGTCGAGCGTCTCGTAGAGGTCGTCGAGAGCGGTGCGCACCTCTCGCCGCGCTTCGCGGTGCGCCAGAGCGTCACCTGAGTTACTGGGAGAAGATGACCGTGCGTTGACCGACGATGGCCACGCGGTCCTCGGCCACGAGGCGTACCGCGCGCGCGAGCACGGTGCGCTCGATGTCGCGTCCCAGGCTCACCATGTCGAGGGGACGATGCGCGTGGGACACGCGCACGACGTCTTGTTCGATGATCGGCCCCTCGTCGAGGTCGGAGGTGACGAAGTGGGCCGTGGCGCCAATCAGCTTCACCCCGCGCTCGTAGGCCTGGTGGTAGGGGCGCGCGCCGCGAAAGCCCGGTAGGAACGAGTGGTGGATGTTGATGATCCGCCCACTCCACTGCGCGCACAGCTCGGGCGAGAGGATCTGCATGTATCGCGCGAGCACGACGAAGTCCACCGCGTAGGCCGCGAGAAGATTGCGCAGGTGGTTCTCGGCGTCGGGCTTGGTCTCGTCGCTCACGGGGACCTCGTGAAAGGGCACGTGGTAGCGCTCGGCGAGGGGCGCGAGGTCCGGGTGATTCGACACCACCGCCACGATGTCCAGGGGCAGGTCGCCCTGCTCGCGGCGATAGAGGAGATCGGCCAGGCAGTGATCGAACGAAGAGACCATGACGAGGCAGCGACGTCGCTCGTGCTCGAGGCGTAGACCCAGTACGGGGGAAAACCCGGCGAGGTCGGTCTCGAGGCGCGCCGTCACGCTCGACGGGTCGGCCGCAGACGCGAAGCGCGTGCGCATGCAGAACTGCCCGGTCGCCACGTCGGTGAACTGGTCGTTCTCGAGGATGTTGCCCGCGAGGGCAACGATGGCGCCGCTCGTCGCGTGCACGATGCCCGGGCGGTCATCGCAGCGCAGCGTCATGACGTAGACGTTCACCGCGTCTACTTGTACGAGTAGAACCCCTGGCCCGACTTGCGACCCAGGAGTCCAGCCTGGACCATGCGAGAGAGCAGCGGCGGCGTCGCCAGGTGGCTCTCCTTGAACTCCTCGTAGAGCGACTCAGCCACCGCGAGCGTGGTGTCGAGACCGATGAGGTCGGTGAGGGCCAGCGGGCCCATGGGGTGCGCGCAGCCCACCACCATGCCGGTGTCGATGTCCTCGGCGGTCGCAAAGCCCGACTCGAGCATGCGAATCGACGAGAGCAGGTAGGGGATCAACAGGGCGTTCACCACGAAGCCCGCGCGGTCCTTGGAGTCGATGACCTTCTTGTGGAGCGAATTGGTCGCGTAGTCGCGAATGCGTGTGGTCGTCTCGGGCGAGGTGAGCAGCGAGGAGATGACCTCGGTCAGGCGCAGCACGGGAACCGGGTTGAAGAAGTGCATGCCGATGACCTGCTCGGGGCGACGGGTGGCCATGGCGAGCTTGATGATGGGAATCGAGGAGGTGTTCGTCGCCAGGATGGCCTCGGGGTCGCTCACGACCGCGTCGAGGCGTTGGAAGACTTGGAGCTTGGTCGCCTCGTCCTCGGCGACGGCCTCGATCACCAGCTGGCGATCGGCGAGGCGAGTGAAGTCCTCGGTGAAGCTGAGATTCGAGCGCGCGAGATTGGCCTCGTCTTCGGGCATCTTGTTGGCGGCCACCGCGCGCGTGAGCGACTTCTCGATGCGCGCGACGCCGGCGGCCAGCGCCTCCGCGTTTCGCTCGAGGACGATGACGTCCGCGCCCGCGCGAGCGGCGATCTCGGCGATGCCCGAGCCCATCAGGCCGCAGCCCACTACACCAATACGATCCACGGGTCCTCCTCTTCGTTGGCCGACGGGCCGACGCCCCACGAGTGTACGCCTGACGGACGGGCCCCCCTCGGCGCGTCGTGCGTTCACTACCATGTCGTCGTGGCGGCGCGGCCGCCAGAGAGGCTCGATCATGGACACCGTCAACGTCATCGTGGAAATCCCCCGCGGCAGCCAGAACAAGTACGAGTACGACCACGAGACCGAGACAATCTTCCTCGACCGCCACCTCGTGGTCTCGATGGGGTACCCGGCCGAGTACGGCTTCATCCCCGACACCCTCGGTGGTGACGGCGACCCGATCGACGTCCTCGTACTCACCGCGTACCCCACGTTCCCCGGCTGTTTGATCAAGGCGAAGATCCTCGGCATGTGTGTGATGACCGACGAGAAGGGCGAGGACGCCAAGCTGCTCGCCGTGCCCGACTACGACCCCGCGTGGCGAAGCGCGAGCGACATCACCGACGTGCCCAAGGCCGACCTCGATCGCATCGCGCACTTCTTCACCGTCTACAAGGACCTTGACGAGGGCAAGTGGGTGAAGGTAGAGAACTGGGTGGGCCGCGACGCCGCCCTGGCCGAACTCGAGGCGTCGCGTCAGCGTTTTCGCCACTAGGTTGCCGACGTGGTGCTAGACGCCGCGTCACCGACCCCGCACCCGCTGCGCAGCCTGGCTCTCACCCAGGTCGCGTTCTTCGTGCTGCTCGCCTGGTGCGTCGGGATCGACCACTCGCGCACCGTGCAGGTCGACGGCATTTCCTTCTACGGGGTGGATCACCGCACCGTCCTCCAACTGGGGCTCGCCTTCGTCGTCGCCTCGTGGGGGCTGTGGCGCGCGGCGAGCCACTTCGTGGCCCTCGGCGCGCCGGCGCTGATGGGCCTCGGGGTGCGCGCGGTGGCCCTGAGCCTCTTCGTCGTCTTCGCGACTCCCTTTGACCAGGGGACCCTGCTCAACTGGACCCACATGACCGCCGGCGTCGCCATGGCTCTCGTCCAGGGCGCGATCACCGTGGCCCTGCTCGCGCGCACACGGCGCCCGGCGGCCGTAGTCGCCTTCGTGATCCAGCTGGCGGGCGGCCTCGTCGCCTTCGCCTCGCTACCCAATTGGGACTTTCCGTACCTGCTCCAGGGCGAGATCGCCTACCAGGTCGGCTTCGCGATCGCGCTCGTGGTGTGGATGCTCGAGGTGACGGTCCCGCTGGCCCTTCAGGCGCCGGCGCGCACCATGGAGTAGGCGATCACGTGCAGGGCGCGTAGCCAGTCCTCGTTGGAGATGGCGAGGTTCTGCTCGCCCTGGAGAGCGATCTGACCGAAGAAGAGCGCGTACCAGATGCGCGCGAACGCGATCGCGCTGACTCCCTCGGCGAGGAGACCCTTTGCTTCGAGAGGCGTGACGTAGGTGACGATCAGTTCGCCAGCCTCCTCCTTGGCGGCGAGGATGCCGGCCGAGGCACTGAGGTTGTGCTGGGCAAAGGACATGGACTCGATGCGCAGCAGTCGACCTTCGGTGCGCTCGGGTGTCTGGGCGTCGGTGATCATCTGTGAGAGGGCCGAACGCAAGTCCTCCACCGTCTCGACGTCACGCAGAGGCGTCGTGAAGGTCTCGGCGTTGCCCACGAGCACCTGGCGATAGCGGTGCACGATGGTGGCCGCGATGAGGCCCTCGCGGTCCTCGAAGTAGCTGTAGAGCAGCGCGACCGAGATGCCCGCTTCCATCGCGACGCGCTTGACGCGAAACTGTGTGAGACCGTGGCGCTCAATCTCGTGCGCCGCCGCTTCTAAAATCTTGTCCCGCGTCACGAGACGAGAATAGTTCCCTTTTGCGAGCGGCTTTCTAGAGCTCCGCCGCCCAGTCGCGCGTTGCGATGATCTCGGCGAAGCGCAGCAGGAAACGCGCGGCGTAGGCCCCATCGATGACTCGGTGGTCAAAGGTCAAGGCGACGAGACCCACCGAGTGGATCGCGATCGCTTCGTCCTCGCCACTCGCTACCACGACGGGCTTTCGAGTGACCCCGTCGGTGGACAAAATCGCCACTTGGGGCTGATTGATGATGGCGCCAGTCATCAGCGTGCCAAAGGGCCCCGGGTTGGTGATGGTGAAGGTGCCCTTGGCCGTGTCGTCGAGCGTGAGCTTCTTCGTGCGCGCGCGCGTGGCGAGGTCGCGCACGCTTCGGGCCATCTCGCGCAGCCCGAGGCTCGGCGCGTCGTGCACCACGGGCACGATCAGACCCGCGCCCTCCACGTCGACGGCGATGCCGAGGTTGATGTCGTGGTGCACGATGAGAGCATCGTCACCGACCGACGCGTTGAGGTGCGGGAACTCGCGCAGGGCCTCGATCGTGGCGAGAGCGTTGAAGGCGAGGTAGGTGAGCGAGAAGCCCTCCGTCGCTTTGAAGTCCGCGCCCACGCGCCGACGCAGCGCGTCCACGTGCTCGTAGTCGATCTCGCGGGCCATGAGAGTGTGCGCGCTCGTCGCCTTGGATCTCACCATGTGCTCGGCGGTGAGTCGGCGAATCTTGGTGAAGGCAATCACCTCGTCGCCCGTCGGCGAGCTCGTTCGCGCGCGGCCCGTGACGCCCGCGGCGATCGCGGCCTCCACGTCCTTGCGGGTGAGACGTCCCTGAGGTCCGGTGGCGGCGACGTCGGCGACGTCAAGCCCGTGTTCGCGCAGCAGCTTGCGCACGACGGGCGAGAGTGAGGACGTGGCGCTCGCGTCACCACTCGTGGAGGCGGCTGCGAGCGCGGCCACGTGGGCGAGGACGTCGTCGCGGGTGAGACGCCCCTGGGGACCCGTGGCGGCTACGTCCGAGGCGTCGAGAGCGTGTTCGGCGAGCAGACGGCGCACCACCGGTGACAGTGGCGCGTCGCTCGCGGCGCGTGGCGCGCGTTCGCGCGCGCTCGTCGCGGTGCTCGCGCTCGCCACCTTCGCGGCCGGTGCCGAGGCGCTCACCACGTCGTCGGCGTCGTCGCCGATGACGGCGAGCACCGTACCCACGTCGACGGTCTGGCCCTCGGCGACGAGGATCTCGCGCAGGACGCCGTCGAACTGGGAGGGGATCTCCGTGTCGACCTTGTCGGTGGAGACCTCAAAGAGGGTGTCGCCCTTGGCGACGACCTCGCCGACCGCCTTGAACCACTTCGTGACGGTACCGTCGGCGACGGTTTCTCCCAGTTGGGGCATGGTGACCTTAGCCACGGGTATTCCTCTTTCGTGTTCGCACTAGGCGGCTCGCAGGTGGTGGGCCATCCAGTCCGCGCTGAGCGGACGGTGGCGGTAAATGACGTTGGCTCCGCCGTGGGTGCCGTCGGGAAGGATGACGAGGGTCGTCTCGCCGCGGGCCTCGTCGGCGAGACGTTCGCCGTCGCGCCAGGAGATCAGCCGGTCGCGCTGGGCCGCGATGACGAGCAGCGGCGCGGTGATGTTCTCGGCGCGACCGTCCAGCGAG
The DNA here is from genome assembly GCA_021779735.1 of Actinomycetes bacterium. Classification (GTDB taxonomy): domain Bacteria; phylum Actinomycetota; class Acidimicrobiia; order Acidimicrobiales; family RAAP-2; genus RAAP-2. The sequence continues at coordinate 486 of JAJYAC010000044.1, read as the reverse complement.
AGGGTGCGCGCCACCGCGAGTGCCCCGTCATCGGAGCCACTGTGCGAACGCGTGACGAAGGCGTGGCGAGTGAGGGGGTTGAGGCCCTCCCACGAGGTGGAGAAGTCGTAGGGTCCGGTGAGACACACCGTGGCCGCGATGTCGAGGCCGGCGCTCGCCAGTCGAGCCGCGTAGTAGCCGCCGAGACTCACTCCCCAGACCCCCACGCGCGTCGCGTCGACGTCCTCGAGGGTTGCGAGGTGGGCGAGAACCGCGGCGCCGACGTTTTCCCAGTCCGCGCGCAGCGCGAGGTGGCCCGCCTCACCCTGACCGGGACCGTCGAGGGCGAACGTGGCCAGACCACGATCGAGGAAGGCCCGCTCGACCTCGCGGAACTCTTCCTTGGTCGAGTCGAGGCCGGCGACGAGGATGACCGTGGGGTGCGGGCCGGGACCTGGGGGTGTGCGCAGCACACCCACGAGAGTGGCGTTCTCGAAGGCGATCAGT
>JAJYAC010000043.1 GCA_021779735.1 Actinomycetes bacterium | reverse complement strand
CTCGCCCGATTCGCGTAGCGCCACGTCGTGCTGGCCACGGTCGCGACTCGCTGGTACGGTCAGGAGCAGTCGTCGGGTCGTGGCCAAGAGTCGACCTGCGAAGCCAGTGGGGGCGAGCTGTGGGCATCTCCAGGTACGGTTTAACGGTCATCGCGAGTACCTGTATGGCGCTCGAGGTGACCAGTAAAGCGCTCATTGGCTGGCCGTCGGGCGTCGCGGGCCACGTGCTTCGCCTCTCGCTCGCGGCGATCGCCGTGCCGGCTTACTTTCGGCTTTTCTACCTGTCGCTTCGAGAGACTCGTCGCCGCCGAGCGGAAAAGACCCGCGCCTAGTAGCGGTAGGCGTCGGGCTTGTAGGGGCCCTCGACGGGCACGCCGATGTAGTCGGCCTGCTGCTTGGTCAACTCCGTCAGCTTGACCCCGAGCGCGTCGAGGTGCAGGCGGGCGACCTTCTCGTCGAGGTGCTTAGGGAGCACGTAGACCTTCTTGGCGTAGTCCGCGTGGTGGGTGAATAGCTCGATCTGGGCCATGACCTGGTTGGTGAAGGAGTTGCTCATCACGAAGCTCGGATGTCCGGTGGCGTTGCCCAGGTTGAGCAGGCGCCCCTCGGAGAGCAGGATGATCGCGCGCCCGCTGGGCAACGTCCACTTGTCGACCTGGGGCTTGATCGTCTCGCGCGTGACGCCGGGAATCGCCGCGAGCCCCGCGATGTCGATCTCGTTGTCGAAGTGGCCGATGTTACCCAGGATTGCCTGGTGCTTCATTGCCTGCATGTGCTCGACGCGCACGATGTCGCGGTTACCCGTCGCGGTGACGATGATGTCGGCGAGGGGGGCGGCCTCTTCGAGGGTCGTGACCTGGAAGCCGTCCATCGCCGCCTGCAGCGCGCAGATCGGGTCGATCTCGGTGACGATGACGCGCGCGCCCTGGCCGCGCAGCGACTCGGCCGAGCCCTTGCCGACGTCGCCGTAGCCGCACACGACGGCGACCTTGCCACCGATCAGGGTGTCGGTCGCGCGGTTGATGCCGTCGATGAGCGAGTGGCGACAGCCGTACTTGTTGTCGAACTTGGACTTGGTCACCGCGTCGTTGACGTTGATCGCGCGAAAGAGGAGGGTCCCGTCGCGCTCCATCTCGTAGAGGCGGTGCACGCCCGTCGTCGTCTCCTCCGAGACACCGATGATGCCGGCCGCCATCGGCTCGAAGATCTTCTCGCCGCTCGAGACAATGCGATCGAGCAGAGCCAAGATCACCTTGTACTCTTCGCTGGCCGCGCTGTCGGGCGCGGGCACGAAGCCCGCGAGCTCGAACTCAAGTCCCTTGTGTACGAGCAGCGTCGCGTCGCCCCCGTCGTCGAGGATCATCGTGGGCCCGGCCTGGCCGGGCCAGCGCAGCAGTTGCTCGGTGCACCACCAGTACTCTTCGAGCGTCTCGCCCTTCCAGGCGAAGACCGGCACACCCCGGGGACTGTCCGGTGTGCCGTCGGGTCCCACGACGACCGCGGCCGCGGCGTGGTCTTGGGTGGAGAAGATGTTGCAGCTCACCCAGCGCACGTCGGCCCCCAGGGCGACGAGGGTCTCAATGAGTACGGCAGTCTGAATCGTCATGTGCAGCGATCCCGCGATGCGCGCCCCCGTGAGGGGCTTGGAGTCCCCAAACTCGGCGCGCATCGCCATGAGGCCGGGCATCTCGTGCTCGGCGAGCGTGATCTCCGCGCGGCCGAAGGCGGCGAGGGAAAGGTCAGCGACCTTGAAGTCGAAGGCGTGCGAGGTCATGGTTCTCCTAGGGTGCAAGATGGCCAGGCGTCGACCTCTGTCGCGTGCGCCTACCCCCACTTTAGCGAGCCGCCCGCGGCGAGGGCGCTCTCGCGAGCGTCGTCGCTTAGGCGTTGACGCGGAACTCGACGACGTCCCCGTCGCGCATGACGTACTCCTTGCCCTCAATACGGGCCCTGCCCGCCGCGCGCACGGCGCTCGTCGAGCCCGCCTCGAGGAGGTCGTCAAAGGAGATGACTTCGGCCTTGATGAAGTGCTTTTGAAAGTCCGTGTGGATGACGCCCGCGGCCTCGGGCGCGGTCGCGCCCTGGCGAATGGTCCAGGCGCGCGCCTCCTTGGGTCCGGCGGTGAGAAACGTCTGCAGGCCGAGGGCGGTGAACCCCACGCGCGAGAGCGCGGCGAGACCCGACTCGTGCTGTCCGTAGGATTCGAGTAGCTCGAGGGCCTCCTCGGGCTCGAGTCCCGCCAACTCGGCCTCAATCTTCGCGCAAAGCACCACGCACGGGGCCGGGGCCACCGATGCCGCGAGCTCCTCGCGCCGCGTCTCGTTGACGAGGGTCTCCTCGTCGACGTTGAAGACGTAGATGAAGGGCTTGTCCGTGAGTAGGTGCAGGTCGGCCAGGGCGTCACGGTCGAGCTCGGGTCCGACCTTGGCGATCACGACGCCCTCATCGAGGGCGGCGCGCGCGCGACGCACGTGGGCGAGTCTCTCGGCGACCTCGGGGAGGCGCTTGGCGTCTCGCTCGAGGCGGGGGATCACCTTGTCGATGGTCTGGATATCGGCGAGAATCAGCTCGGTTTCGATTGTGGCCATGTCGCCGGAGGGATCGATGCGACCGTCCACGTGGATCACGTCGTCGTCGTGAAAGGCGCGCACGACTTCACAGATCGCGTCGGACTCGCGAATCGCGGCGAGGAACTGGTTGCCGAGGCCCTCGCCCTCCGAGGCGCCTTTGACGATGCCGGCGATGTCGACGAAGGTCACCTGGGCGGGCAGCAGGCGCTCGGAGTGGAAGATCTTGGCCAACTGGCCCAGCCGCACGTCGGGCACCGAGACGACGCCGACGTTGGGTTCGATGGTCGCGAAGGGGTAGTTCGCGGCCAGCACGTCGTTGTTGGTGAGGGCATTGAAAAGGGTGGACTTGCCGACGTTGGGCAGGCCGACGATGCCAATGGAAAGCGCCATAGGGCTCTTTAGGCTAGTGGAGTCTGCCGAGAGCTACTTTCGTGAATTGAGCCAGAGTTGAGGGACCTTTGAGGGTTTTCACAAACTTCGCGATGAGCATGGCCTCATGCGAGGTCACTTCACACATCGACTGAAGGCTCTCTACTCCTGGGTGATCGCCGGAACGCTCACCCTCGTTCTCGCCACGACGGCCGTCGCCGTGATGGTGCACACCCCGGCACCTCTGACCCCTCTGTCTGAACCGGTGGCGGCGCACGACGTGACAACCACGAGCCCTCCGACCACGATCGCGACGACGCCGACTGCGGCGCCGACGACCGAGGCGACGACGAGCGAGCCGCCCACCACCGAGGCGCCCACGACGCTGCCTCCCACGACGCTGGCGCCGGTGCCGACGACCGTTACGTACACCTACGGCGGTGACGACAGCGAGTCCTACGGCTCGGGCGGCTCGGGTGGTACCTACGGCTCGGGTGGTTCAACGACTTTCGGCGGAGACAACTAGATCTCGCCGACGCCGTTGCGAGCAGAACGTCAGTACTCGAGGCGATAGTCCCTCGCAGCTCACTCGAAGAACGCGAGCCAGCGCGTCTCGGCCGCGTGTAGATCGCGCAGTACGGTGTCGAGTTCGCCACCCAGGCGAGTCTGGTCCTCGAGGTTCGACGTCTCGAGAAGCTTCTCGGTGAGGTTCTGCTTGCGTCGCTCGAGTCTCGTCATCTCCTTCTCGGCGTCGCGCAGAGCGCGTCCCCGCGGCACGTCGGTCGTTGCGTTAGCTGACGGCACCGGCGCTTGCGCGGAGCGGGCGATCCAGGCGTCGATGCCGCCCGCGACCTCGGCGACCTCGCCGCTCGCGCGAACTTCGAGAAGTCGATCGGTCGTGCGGCTGAGGAACGTGCGGTCGTGCGAGGCGACGACGAGCGTGCCTGGCCACTCGCTGAGGAAGTCTTCGACGAGACGAATCGTCTCCAGATCGAGATCGTTGGTGGGTTCATCAAGAAAGAGCACGTTGGGTCGGCGCGCGAGCGTGAGGAGGAGTTGCAGGCGGCGTCGCTCGCCGCCGGAGAGCTCTCCCGCCTTGGTGGCAGGTAGCGAGCCGCTGAACCAGAAGCGCTTCATCAGAGCGACGTCCGCCGGGGATCCGGGCGCGCCTCGCGGACCGGCGACGAGCTCTTGCACGGTGGCAACGGGATCGACGTCGGGGCCCCTCTGTTCAAAGAATGACGTGACGACCGTGGGCCCGTGCTTGACCGTGCCCGACGAGGGGATCAGCTGTTGGCCGAGTAGGTGAAGCAAGGTCGACTTGCCCGCGCCGTTGGGTCCGACGATCCCCACGCGGTCACCTGGCCCCAGATCAACGTCCACGTCGTGGAGCAGGGCCGTCTCACGGTAGCCAAAGGAGACGCGGTGAGCCTTGATCACCGTCGTGCCGAGGCGAGGCGTTTGGGAGCTCAGGTCGAGGGTGCCGGCTCGCGCGGGCGCGTCGGCGCGCTGGGAGAGGAGCCGGTGCGCGGAGTCGATGCGCGCCTGGGGCTTGGTCGAACGGGCCTTGACACCCCGGCGCAGCCAGGCCAGTTCCGTGCGAGCGAGGTTGCGGCGCACTTGTTCGGCGGAAGCGGCCTGCGCCTCGCGCTCGGCCTGGGCTTCGAGGAGATTCGCGTAGCCGCCGGCGTGGGTGTAGGCCCGTCCGCGATCGATTTCGACCATGCGGGTGGTGACCTGGTCGAGGAGGTAGCGGTCGTGGCTTACGAGCACGACGCCGCCACGAAAGTCCAGGATCTGCTGTTCGAGCCAGCGAATCGCGTTGAGGTCCAGGTGGTTCGTGGGTTCGTCGAGGATGAGTAGGTCCGCTGGCTCGGCGAAGAGACGAGCGAGGGCCACGCGCTTTCGCTGGCCGCCCGAGAGTGACGACGTCGCGGCGTCAACGAAGCTGAACATGTCGAGGCGATCGAGCGCCGCGTCCACCTGCCACCCTGTTCCCAGGGCGTCGCGCACCGATGCGTCGGGCAGGTGGGGCTCTTGGGCGAGGAACGCGACGCGCGTGTCTCGCCCACGGCGCACGTCGCCACCGTCGGGAGCGAGCGTGCCGGCGATGATGCTCAGCAGGGCGCTCTTTCCTGTGCCGTTGATGCCCACGACGCCCACGCGGTCTCCACTCGAGATGGTCAGAGACAAGTCTTCGAGGATCGGTCGGTCAGCCCCGCGGAGCGTGATTCGCTGAAGATCGACGAGGATGGCCACGGGTTCTACAGGTTAGTGACCCCGAGCTCAGCGCCACTCGACAGGTGCGACGATTGCGGTAGTGCCTGTCATTGGGTGGGCGAGGTGCGAGGTGCGTCATTCTAAGAGTGACGGTCTCATTACTAGGTGTCGAACGAGACGCGTCACACACGCAGTGTCTGGTGGCAAGTGTTTCCTGGGCTGGCACTCTCCCCGCCGCGACTCCACCATCGAATCGAGTCACGTCATTCGCGAAGAAGTGGGCCGCGGTGAACGCCGCAACTGGCGCTTCGAAGAGTCGACGGTCGCGGACCACGGACAATCACGCCACTTCTCTCGCGAGTCTGACGTGGGGACGGATCGTCGATACCCGAAGATGACTGTGGCGTACGCGTGACGGTTCTAGGTGAATTGCAGCCGTCGCGTTCTGTTCACGTCAGTGATCCCATAGACGAGGTCCTGGCGCACGGGGAGGCATCCCAGGTCGCCCTTCTCAACGACCGCGAGTTTGGGGCGAGGTACGCACGTCGGATTCTTGCGTACAATCTCGAGCCACGCCGAGACGATCATGGCTTCTTCCTAGAGAACACCTCGGCTGTTATGGTCAAATTGAATCTGCCCGGGCGGAGTTCATGTGAAGAGAGTCGCGATTAGCCTTCTGAGCGCCCTCGTAGTAGTTGGCGTCAGCGGTACCCCAGCTTCTGCGGCCACAGTGTTCGAGTCCTTCACCGGCGCTGGCCTTTCGAGCACCCCCGCGTCGCAGTGGAGCGAGGTGCACGACGCGTCGAGTCTCCCAATGTGCCTCACCGCCCTGGACTCCACTTCGCGCATTGCACTCGGCCATGGAACCCTTGTCGGATGTGCCAGCCCGGCGATTGACTCGCCCGGGCATGGCGCACTGCGCCTCACGGGGATCAGCGGAGGCATCACCTCACTCACAGATCTCTCCTGGATCTCCGCGGCAAGTGGATTTCAAGCATCATTTGAACTCGCGCAGTATGGGGGGGCGGGTAACGGCGATGGCATCACCTTGTTCGCAACCACCGGCCGTGGATCCGTCGGCGTGGGAGGTGGTGGCCTGGGCTACGTGGGAATGCCCCACGCGCTTTTCGGCGTCGGTTTTGATGCGTACGGCAATTTCTCGAATCCCCCGGCCATCGCTTACAACTGGGGCAATGAGTGTCCGGGCGGTAATGGGATAGGCCAGACACCCAATTCCGTTGTCGTGCGTGGCCCGGACGTGAGTCGTGCGGGTGACGGAAGCGCCGGGTACTGCTACCTGGGCGGGTCGAGCCAGACAGCGGCGTTTGTCGGCACCAATCGCTCCGACGCATCGCACTTCGTTCGCGTGGTCGTAGACGGTACGACGACTCATAACCCGTCAATCAGCATCTACTTCGGCGGGTCGTCGAAAGCGTCATCACTGCCGAGCAGTCCCACATTGCGCGTGCCAGTGCCGTCAGCGCTCTTGCACACGAGTTCCTATCGGATTGGCTTCTCGGCGGGTACCGGATCAGCCCAAGACGTCAACGAGATCTGGAATCTCCAATTGGTGGCAACATTCGTCGGAGGATCTCGCGTCTCCACGATCGCCAGTGCGATACCTCTCATAACCGGCGCGTTTTCCTCGCGACACCAGACACTCGTGAACGCGAGCCTCGCTGGCGCATCGCTTCTCGTCCTCGTCTTTCCTTCGCAATTGTTCAATCACACATTCCTAGAGAACTACGAGACCATTGCTGCGTGGTGGCGGCGACGATTCCTCTGGTGGCGCCAATCCCCGCGAGCATCACTGACAGCTGACGAGGTTGACGCCACCACGCCATCTCACCCGGAAAGCGCACCCGTCGCTCACGCTTCGCGACACGTCTGGGCCGCTCTTAGACGCTGGACCGCAGTGATCATCGTCCTCGTGGGTGGCTCAATTCTCGGTGGAGTGCTCGATCCGCGCTTCGGGTGGAACGTACCTTCTGTCATCGCCACCGTCACCATCTTGCTCTCGACCGTCGTGGTCATCGCTATACCTGGCTACATTGAATTTCGTTTTCGACGGTGGCGTCAGCTGGGAAGGCGATTTCGTGTCGAGGCACTGCCCGCGGGTCTCCTCATCGGCCTCTTGTGCGTGTTGATCTCGAGGCTTTCCCACTTCGAACCTGGTTACCTTTACGGCGTCATCTGCATTCTGGCGTTTGCGCGCCAGTCAGAACTGGAGACGCGAGACGAGGGGCGGTTGGCGTCGGTGGCCATTGTGACGCTGGTCCTCCTCGCTCTCTTGGCCTGGCTGGCCCTCCTGCCACTTCACACCGGGAGTGGTGTCATCGTTCCTTGGTGGCGAGTTGTTCTTGAGGACCTGGCCGGCACACTCTTTGTCACGGCGTTGGTGGCGGGAGTGATTGGCTCGCTGCCCTTGAGCTTCTTGCCAGGTGGAAGGGTATTTGCCTGGAGAAAGAGTGTCTGGCTTGTTATCACCTTCTTCTCAGTGTTTGTCTTGTTCCAGTCGATGGTGAACCCGCACGCCACGACGGAAGGCAGCGGCTCCATCGTCACCACGACGGTACTGTTCGCGCTCTTTAGCGCGTGCTCGATTTGGATGTACGCGCACTTTCGTCGCCGCAAGGATCAGCCGAGTCACGGTGCAGCATCAGATTTGATCGATGACATACCAATCGCGGGAGTCGAGTGATCGATCGGTCGCGTACGGATTTCGAGACTGTGTCGTAGGCACGCGGAATTCGTCGGTGCACGCAACTGGGGTCGTCATGTGGCCTGAAGACGTAGCCTCGTTTCGAGCTCGGGGCCACCTATCAACTCAAGGCTTTACTGGACGAGATCCGGCTTTCGCGCACAGGCTCCACCGTGTTTGAGAGGGACTTCCTACTCATCGTCGTGGACTTTGCACGCGTCTGAGATCCGCCAACATCAACAGTTTCATCAGGCTCGCGAATGCGAGCGACAGCCCTCAATCTGAATTCGGCAGGGAATGGTCGTGGCATGGTGGACGGCCTTTCACTCAAGGTTCCATCTTTACTAGGACTAGGTAACTAATCCATGGGGCAGGTCAAACTGTCAGCTGAACCGATAGCAGCGCCTTCGGGTCACTCGGGCAGTGCGTGACGAGACTTGGGGCAGACGGGTGACGTCAGAAAGTGGACGTCGCGGCCCGTTCACTCAGGAGAGCAGAAGCGACTGGTTGAGGTGTCGGAGCCAGAGGGTTTGTGGTGCCCTCTGATCCCGCAGAGCGACCGAGCTCTTGACCCGCCTCGCCGTCGCTCACGTGGTTGGTGCTACGTCCATCTCTGCAGCGAGAGAACCGAGCCCGGTGTACCTTCGCGTAATGCTGGACAAAATTCTCGTGAGCCCAGAAGTTGGAGTCGTCTGCTTGCCATCATGGGTATCAGGCTGTGACTGGCGGTGTGACACCTGTCAGTGATCCGGACGAGGGGAGTTGGCTTCGCCGCGGTGACTTCGCGGTGACGTCCCACTACTTAGCTCATTTGTATATTTGAATGTTTCGAGATGTGCGTCTTGATTTCTAGCCAGAAAATATACATAGGTGATACTTGAATTGCGGTAGCGATTGCGCTTCGTGTCCTGTGAAAACTTAAGACAACCGTGCTATACATCCGGATAAGAGGGAATTGGGGGAGCAATGAGAAAAATTACGGTAATCGCAGCAGCGGTCGTTCTGAGTGCGTGGATCGTGCCAGTTGTCGCGTCAGCGACGAGTGCATCTGCAGACGTGATCACGTGCAACGGCGTGGCAGGACCAAACCCTCCAGGGTTCAACGCCTGTGGATACAACTACGCCGCGCGCATATTCTCCGGACTCGCCGACGGTGTCGACCGAGTCCTCGATGGAACGGTGTATGGAGACCCAACCTATGCCAATGATCACCTAGTCATGAAGTGGAACGCCCAGTGGGATAACTGCAACGCCAATGGCTTCAATTCAGTCGAATACTGTCTAGGTGCATGGGACACCAACGAGTGGAATGGCATGCTGCCTAATGGAAGCAAGGTCACCGATCACGTCAAAGTCATCTGGGTTGGTTCAGCTGAAGAGAACAGTCCGTACTGGGTGAGTGGTGGCTACCCGATCTGGGGGAACTACGAGGTAATCGAGGACTTCGGCATGCAGCCGGGCATAAATGGGAAGCCGAGCATCTACTTCAACGTACTTCGTCCCACTAACGGGGGGCTTGGCTAGTAAGAGCCGATCGTGTCACAGGAGTTGCCGTCGACGCGAGTTGACGGCAACTCCTGTGGTGCCGGTGGCGCATCATCTATTCGATGAGCAGACAGTCAGCGCGCCTATCTAGTCTTCGGAAGTTCGGAAGGTGCGTTGTTGTCGGATTCAGGTGTGTTCGAGCCCTAGGCTGGGGGAAGATTTTCGCGCGGAACTCTTCGTAGAGGTTCTCGCGGATGTCCCGCCCTCGTAGCTCAGGGGATAGAGCATCGGTTTCCTAAACCGTGAGCGCAGGTTCGAATCCTGCCGGGGGCACTGTTGAAATCTGTCACGTCATCGTGAACAGTTGAACCTGTGCAGACTATCGAAAGCCGTGACCCTTGGGCTGGTAGTCACGAGTGGGGTCTATTTTCGTTTCCCCGATGAATTCACCCTGCTCGGTGGCGAAAGTCACGACGTCATCGAGGATGAAGAGACGGATCGAGCGGCCCCGATAGTC
>JAJYAC010000042.1 GCA_021779735.1 Actinomycetes bacterium | reverse complement strand
CGCGTCAGGTAGTCGCGAATCTTCCAGTCCTCGATGACGAGGTCCTTGTAGCCGCGCTCCTTGAACCAGCGCGACTTCCAGTCGGTCGTGATGCCGAGTCGGAACCCGTAGGGATTTACCTTCTGGCCCATTACTTGTCCGTCTCCTCAGTGGCGTCGTCGGACACCGTCTCGTCGGTGGCCGCTTCGACCACGTCTGTCTCTTGCGCCTCGACACCGGTCTCGTCCACGAGGGCGTCGACCTGCGTGTTCTCGAGCTCGGTGTTCTCGGCCTCGAGCGCGACGGCTTCGAGCGCCTCGGCCTCCGCTTCGGCCGCGCGGGTCTCGCGGGCGTTCACGCTCGCCTGCTGGTCGGCGCGACGACGCGAGGACGCCACGCGACGCGTGCGCGAGGCCGCGGCCTGGGCGCTGCGCGCGGCGCGCAAGACGCCGAGGCGATCCTCGTCGAGGCGCGAGACGATCACGGTGATGTGGCAGGAACGCTTGCGAATCTTGCCCGCGCGTCCACGTGCGCGCGGCGTGAAGCGCTTGAGCGTCACGCCCTCGTCGGCGAAGCACGCCGACACGTAGAGCTCGTCGGCCGACATGTCGTCGTTGTTCACGGCGTTGGCCACCGCGGAGGCGAGAACCTTGCCGACGACGTCGGCGGCCTCGCGCGTGGTCGCGGCGAGGATCTCGCGCGCGGTCGTGACGTCCTCGCCACGGATCAGGTTGAGCACCACGCGCGCCTTAGAGGCCGACATGTGATAGCCGCGCAGGGTCGCGCGGGTTCCGGGACGCTCGTTGGTCTTGGGACCGGTCATTAGCGCCTCCCCGACTTTTCCTGGCCGGCGTGGAACTTGAAGGTGCGCGTCGGCGCGAACTCGCCGAGCTTGTGGCCCACCATGGACTCGTTCACAAAGACCGGCACGTGGCGCCGTCCGTCGTGCACGGCGAACGTGTGGCCCACCATGTCCGGGATGACCGTCGAGCGACGGCTCCAGGTCTTGATGACCTTCTTCTCGTTGGCCGCGTTCATCGCGTCCACCTTCTTGAGAAGGTGGCTGTCGATGAAGGGGCCCTTCTTCAGGCTGCGTGACATTGTCTACCTACCTCCGCGAGCCGCGTCCACGGCGACGACGAATAATGAGCGAGTCCGACGCCTTGGGCAGGCGGGTACGACCCTCGGGCTGACCCCACGGCGAGACCGGGTGGCGACCACCGGAGGTCTTGCCCTCACCACCACCGAGCGGGTGGTCGACGGGGTTCATGGCCACACCACGCGTCTGGGGGCGTACGCCCTTCCAGCGGTTGCGGCCGGCCTTTCCAATCTTGATGAGCTCGTGCTCGGAGTTGCCCACGATGCCCAGCGTCGCGCGGCAGTCGATCGGCACGCGGCGCATCTCCGTTGAGGGCAGACGCAGCGTGGCGAAGCCGCCGTCCTTGGCGACGAGCTGAACGCTCATGCCGGCGCTGCGGGCCATCTTGGCGCCGCCGCCGGGACGCAGCTCGACGTTGTGCACGGTAGAACCCGTGGGGATGAAGCGCATCGGCAGGGCGTTGCCCGTGCGGATGTCGGCCTTGGGACCGGACTCGACGACGTCGCCGACCTTGAGCCCCTGGGGGGCGAGGATGTAGCGCTTCTCGCCGTCCGCGTAGTGCAACAGGGCGATGCGACAGGTGCGGTTCGGGTCGTACTCGATCGCCGCGACCTTGGCGGGCACGGAGTCTTTGTTGCGCTTGAAGTCGATGATGCGGTACTGCTGCTTGTGCCCTCCGCCGCGGTGGCGCGACGTCTTACGGCCGTAGCTGTTGCGTCCGCCGGTCTTGGGCTTGGGCGCCAGCAGCGACTTCTCCGGGCGATCCTTGGTGATCTCAGCGAAGTCCGAGACGCTCTGGAAGCGCCGGCCGGGGCTGGTGGGTTTGCGATTGCGCAGGGCCATAGCAGTCCTTAGTTCTCGAAGAGGTTGATCGTGTCGCCCGCCTTGAGCGTGACGAAGGCCCGCTTGGACCCGGGGCGACGCCCGACGACGCCGGTGCGCGCGTTGCGCGTCGACTTGCCCTGGCGATTCAGTGTGTTCACGTTGACGACCTTGACGTTGAAGGCCTGCTCGACGGCGTTGCGCACGTCGACCTTGGTCGCGCGCGAGTCGATCTCAAAGACGTACGTGCCCCGCTCCATCAGGTCGTAGGTCTTCTCCGAGACCACCGGTCGGATGAGGATGCTCATCGCGTCACGCATCAGTTGGCCTCCTTGGCGACCGGCAGGGTGGCGTCGGTGAAGAGCACCCAGTCAGACTCGAGGACGTCGTAGGCGTTGAGTTCGCCCGCGTCGATCGTCTTGACGTTGTCGAGGTTGTTAAACGAGAAGTAGGCCACGGCGTCCTCGCGCGAGAGCACGACGAGAACCTTGCCCTCGAGACCCAGCGCCGACAGCGCCGCGAGAGCGTTCTTGGTGCGCGGCTCGCTCCAGGCGCCAAAGCCGTCCACCAGGGCCACGCGCGACTCGCTCGCGCGGTCCGAGAGCGCCGAGTAGAGCGCGAGGCGGATCATCTTCTTGGGCGTCTTCTGGTCGTACTTGCGCGGCTTGGGGCCCAGCGCGATGCCACCACCCGGGTAGTGCGGCGCACGGATGGTGCCCTGGCGGGCGCCGCCGGTGCCCTTTTGGTTGAAGGGCTTGCGTCCACCACCGCTGACTTCCTTGCGGGTCTTGGTGGACTGAGTGCCAGCGCGACGCGCGGCGAGCTGGGCCTTGACGACCTGGTGCATCACCGCGACGTGGGGCTCGAGTCCGAAGATGCTCGGTTCGAGGTCGACGCTGGCGAGGCTGGCGCCGTCGAGACTCTTGCGCGTGACGGTGCGCTGGGCCGGGGCCGGACGGTCCTTCTTGACTGGACCGCGCAGGGTGGAGACCTCGCTCATCGGTTACCTCCCGCCTTCATGGGGTTCTTCACCGAGGTGCGCAGCACGACGACGCCGCCGCGTGGACCCGGCACGGCGCCCTTGACGAGCACGAGGTTGCGCTCGACGTCGACGCCGATGACTTCGAGGTTGGTCGTGGTGACCTGGCCGCCACCCATGCGTCCCGCCATGCGCGTGCCCTTAAAGACACGGCCCGGCGTCGAGCAGGCGCCCACCGAGCCCGGAGCGCGGTGGTGCTTGTGGTTGCCGTGGGCCGCGCCCTGACCGGAGAAGTTGTGGCGCTTCATGCCACCGGCGAAGCCCTTGCCCTTGGACAGGGCGGTCGCGTCGATCATCTCGCCCTTTTCCAGGACGTCAACGGCGATTTCCTGACCGACGGCGTAGCCCGAGACGTCATCGAGGCGCAGCTCGACGAGCTTCTTACCCGGAGCCACGCCGGCCTTGTCGAAGTGTCCCAGCTCGGGCTTGGTGAGAGTCGAGGTGCGTCGGGTCCCCCAGGTGACCTGCAGGGCCGAGTAGCCCTCCTTCTCGGGGGTCTTTACCTGGACGACGCGGGCCGGGCTGACGCGTACCACCGTCACCGGAATGGCCCGCTGCTGGTCGTCCCAGACCTGGGTCATGCCCACCTTCTCGCCGACGATCGCTTTGGTCGCCACGTTTGCCTCTCTCTGTTGTTCTGCGCATCGGTTCTCCCGACACACAGACGCTCCGCCGGGCCAGGGACCCGAACGGAGCGCTCGACTGGTTCGGTTCAGCGTTCCCGTAGGCAACTGAACACTTCACTTGCTCGCCGCTTACTTTTTACGGCGTACCCCCGTTTAGGGGGGCTACAAACCGTACACCACAGACGCCCCCGAATGCAAAGTCACTCACGAGGCTCTCACCAGGGAGTCGAGGAGTGCCAGCTCGCTCTCGCTGAGCCGCAACGACCCCGCAGCCACGTTTTCGGCCACGTGTGCCGGATTTCCGGTGCCCGGTATGACCAGCACGTGCTCGCCGCGCGCGAGAGTCCAGGCCAGTCGCACCTGGGGCGGGGTCGCCTCGTGGGCCCGGGCGAGGGCGAGAACGGCGTCTTGCTCGAGCGTCGGTCGACCGCGCTCGGTCCCGCTGCCCGCGAGTGAGAAGAACGGCACGAAGGCAATGCCCGCCTCCCCGCAGGTCTCGAGCACCGCATCGGCGTCCCCGGTGCGCGCCTCGACGCTGTAGCGATTCTGCACGCACACGATCTGAGTGATTTGACGTGCCTCGTCGAGCTGGTCCTTCGTGACGCCCGAGATACCCAGGTGTCCGATCACGCCCTCGTCCACCAGATCCGCGAGCACTCCCATGTGCTCGGCCAGTGGTTCTGAGCCAAGGACGCGCAAGTTGACAACGTCCAAATGGTCGCGACCCAACTGACGAAGGTTCTCTTCGACCTGGCCACGCAGCTGATCGGGTCTCGCGAAACCCAACCACTCACCCGAGGGATCGCGCCCTGGACCGACTTTGGTCACGATGACCAGGTCTTCGGGGTACGGCGACAGTGCGGCGTTGATCAGCTCGTTTGCCGAACGTGTCGCCGAGAAGTAGAACGCCGCAGTGTCGACGTGGTTCACTCCGAGACGCACCGCCTCGCGCAGCGTTGCGATTGCCAGATGCCGATCCGAGGGAACGCCCAGGTGAAACGCCGCGCTGCCCGTGAGGCGCATCGCGCCGAAGCCCACGCGGTTGACCGTGCGCCCACCCAGCCTCCAGGTCCCCGCGTCGCTCGCGTGCACATCGCTCCCTTCGGTTACCGGCGACAAAAAAACCGCCCCCTCCCAGGGAGGGGGCGGCCTCTTTGTCGAATTAGCCCTGGCGGATCTTGATCTCGATATCCACGCCGGCGGGCAGGTCGAGACGCTGGAGCGAGTCCACCGTCTTAGCCGTGTGGTCCACGATGTCCAGCAGGCGCTTGTGCACGCGCATCTCGAAGTGCTCGCGCGAGTCCTTGTGCTTGTGCGGACCACGAACCACCGTGTAGCGGTGCTTCTCGGTCGGCAGCGGCACGGGACCCTGCACGCGAGCGTTCGTGCGCTCGACCGTCTGGACGATCTTGGCGGTGGACTGATCCAGGACGCCGTGGTCGAAGGCCTTCAGCCGGATGCGGATCATTTGACGGTTGTCGGCCATCGCGATCTACTTCAGGATCTTCGTGACGCGGCCCGAACCCACGGTGCGGCCACCCTCGCGGATCGAGAAGGTGAGACCCTCTTCCATTGCGATGGGCTTGCCCAGGGTCACGGTCATCTCGGTGTTGTCACCGGGCATGACCATCTCGGTGCCGGCCGGCAGCTCAATGGTGCCGGTGACGTCGGTGGTGCGGAAGTAGAACTGCGGGCGGTAGTTGGCGAAGAACGGCTTGTGACGGCCACCCTCCTCCTTGGTCAGCACGTAGACCGAGGCCTCGAAGTTGGTGTGAGGCGTGATCGTGCCGGGCTTGCACAGCACCTGACCACGCTCGACGTCTTCCTTCTTCGTGCCGCGCAGCAGCGCGCCGAGGTTGTCTCCCGCGCGACCCTCGTCGAGGAGCTTGCGGAACATCTCGATGCCGGTGACGACCGTCTTGGTGGTGTCACGCAGACCAACGATCTCGACTTCGTCGCCGACCTTGATGATGCCCTGCTCGACCTTGCCGGTCACGACGGTGCCGCGGCCGGTGATCGACATCACGTCCTCGATGGACATGAGGAAGGGCTTGTCGGTCGAACGGGTGGGCTCGGGGATGTAGGAGTCGACGGCGTCCATCAGCTCCATGATCTTGTCGCCCCAGGCGGCGTCGCCCTCGAGGGCCTTGAGGGCCGAGACGCGCACCACCGGGGTGTCGTCGCCGGGGAAGTCGTAGCTGGAGAGCAGCTCGCGCACTTCCATCTCGACGAGCTCGAGGAGCTCTTCGTCCTCGACCATGTCGGCCTTGTTGAGGGCCACCACGATGAAGGGAACGCCGACCTGGCGCGCGAGCAGCACGTGCTCACGGGTCTGGGGCATGGGACCGTCGGTCGCCGAGACGACGAGGATCGCGCCGTCAACCTGGGCGGCGCCGGTGATCATGTTCTTCACGTAGTCGGCGTGACCGGGCATGTCGACGTGCGCGTAGTGACGGTTCGCGGTCTCGTACTCCACGTGGGCGATCGAGATCGTGATGCCGCGCTGGCGCTCTTCGGGGGCCTTGTCGATCTGGTCGAAGGGCGTGAAGGCGCTGCCGGGGATGCGCTCGGACAGGACCTTGGTGATCGCCGCGGTCAGGGTGGTCTTGCCGTGGTCGATGTGGCCCATCGTGCCGATGTTGACGTGCGGCTTGGTGCGCTCGAACTTCTGCTTTGCCATTGTCGGGGACTTACTTTCTCTTTGGTGACGGTCCCCCTGTGGGCCCGTCGTGCTTGTTTCGGCCCTCCCCGACGACGGTTTGGACCTTGGTTGTGCCGGTTACCCGACTTCTTACGCGCCGGTGGCCTTGGCCACAATCTCCTTGGCGATTGCGTCCGGTACCTCTGCGTACGAATGGAACTGCATAGTGTACGTCGCGCGCCCTTGGGTGCGAGAGCGCAGGTCAGTAGCGTAGCCGAACATGTCGGCCAGGGGAACTTGAGCGCGAATTGCCTGGCTGTTGCCCTTTTGCTCCATGCCCTCGACGCGGCCGCGACGACTCGACAGGTCACCGATCACGTCGCCCATGTAGTCCTCGGGCGTGACGACCTCGACCGCCATGATCGGCTCGAGCAGCACCGGGCTGGCCAGGCGGGCGGCCTTCTTCACCGCGATGGAGCCGGCGATCTTAAAGGCCATCTCCGAGGAGTCCACGTCGTGGTAGCTACCGAAGGTGAGGCGCACCCGCACGTCCACCACCGGATAACCCGCGAGCACGCCCGAGGTGAGGGCCTCGGTAATGCCCTGGTTGACCGGCTGGATGTACTCCTTGGGGATGACGCCACCAGTGATCTCGTCGAGGAACTCGTAGCCGCCACCGGGGCCCGTGGGCTCCAGGGTGATCACGACGTGGCCGTACTGACCCTTACCACCGGTCTGGCGCACGTACTTCTCTTCGACCTTCTCGACCTTCTTGCGCACCGTCTCGCGGTAGGCGACCTGGGGCTTGCCCACGTTCGCGTCGACTGAGAACTCGCGCAGCATGCGGTCCACCAGCACCTCGAGGTGCAGTTCGCCCATGCCCGAGATGACCGTCTGACCGGTCTCTTCGTCGGTGCGCACGCGGAAGGTGGGGTCCTCCTCGGAGAGCGCGTAGAGAGCCTTGCCCAACTTCTCCTGGTCGGCCTTGGTCTTGGGCTCGACGGCGACGTGGATGACCGGCTCGGGGAAAGTCAGCGTCTCGAGCTGGATCGGGTGGTCGGGGTCCGAGAGCGTGTCACCGGTCGTGACCTGCTTGAGGCCCACCGCGGCGACGATGTCGCCGGTGCGGATCGTGTCGAGGTCCTCGCGGTTGTTCGCGTGCATCAGCAGGAGGCGTCCCAGACGCTCCTTCTTCATGCCCTTGGTGGTGTTGATGACGGTGTCGCCCTTTTCCAGCGTGCCCGAGTAGACGCGCAGGTAGGTCAACTTGCCCACGTAGGGGTCGGTCATGATCTTGAAGGCCAGCGCCGCGAAGGGCGCGTCGTCGGCGGGCTTGCGCTCGAGCTCCTCGTCCTTGCCCGGCTTGGTCCCCGGGGTCGGCGGCAGGTCCACCGGCGAGGGCAGGAAGTCCACGACCGCGTCGAGCATGGGCTGGACGCCCTTGTTCTTGAACGCCGAGCCGTTGAGGATCGGCACGCAGTGGTTCTCGAGGGTGCCCACGCGCAGCGCCCGGCGAATGTCGCCCGGGGTGACGACCTCGTCGGCGAGGACCTTCTCCATCAGCGCGTCGTCGAAGGTCGTGAGCACGTCGAGCAGCGCGCCGTGGTACTCCTCGGCCTGCTCGCGGTACTCGGCGGGGATCTCGACGACCTCGAGCTGCTCGCCCTTGTCGTCGTGGTAGATCGTCGCGGTCATCGTCGTCAGGTCGATGATGCCCTGGTAGTTCGACTCGGCTCCGATGGGCAGCTGCAACACCGCCGGCACGCAGTCGAGGCGGTCGCGAATCATGTCCACGCAGCGAAAGAAGTCCGCGCCGATGCGGTCCATCTTGTTCACGAAGCAGATGCGCGGCACGTTGTACTTGTTGGCCTGTCGCCAGACCGTCTCGGTCTGGGGCTCGACGCCGGCGACGGCGTCAAAGACCGCGACCGCGCCGTCGAGCACGCGCAGAGACCGCTCGACTTCCACGGTGAAGTCGACGTGGCCGGGCGTGTCGATGATGTTGATGCGGTGCCCGTTCCAGTGGCAAGTGGTCGCGGCCGAGGTGATCGTGATGCCACGCTCTTGCTCTTGGACCATCCAGTCCATGGTGGCGGCGCCCTCGTGGACTTCGCCGATCTTGTAGTTCTTGCCCGTGTAGTAGAGGATGCGCTCGGTGGTGGTGGTCTTGCCCGCATCGATGTGGGCCATGATGCCGATGTTGCGGACCTTCTCGAGGGGGAATTCGCGTGCGGTCATAACGATTGAATGTGCTTTCTTCTACTTACCAGCGATAGTGCGCGAAGGCCTTGTTGGACTCGGCCATCTTGGCCATGTCCTCGCGACGCTTGACGGCCGCGCCGACGCCGTTGCTCGCGTCGATGATCTCACCGGCCAGGCGCTCGGACATCGTCTTCTCGCGACGCTTCTTAGCGAAGTCAGTCAGCCAGCGAATGGCGAGCGTCGTCGCGCGGCGCGGACGCACCTCAACGGGCACCTGGTACGTGGTACCACCGACGCGCCGGCTTCGCACCTCGAGCTCGGGGCGGATGTTCTCCAGGGCGCGCTTCAACGCGGCGACGGGGTCCGCGCCGGTCTTCTGCTCGACCTGCTCAAGCGCGGTGTAGACAATGCGCTCGGCGATCGTGCGCTTGCCGCGCTCGAGGATCTTGTTCGTGACCTGAGTGACCAACACCGACTTGTAGATCGGGTCGGCGACCAGTTCGCGACGTTCGGCGGGACCCTTGCGCGGCATTAGCTCTCCTTCTTCGCGCCGTAGCGGCTACGGGCCTGCTGGCGGTTCTTCACGCCGGAGGTGTCAAGCGCCCCACGGATGATCTTGTAGCGCACACCCGGCAGGTCCTTCACACGACCGCCACGCACGAGCACGATCGAGTGCTCCTGGAGGTTGTGCCCCACACCGGGGATGTAGGCCGTGACTTCGACACCCGAGGTCAGACGCACGCGGGCCACCTTGCGCAGAGCCGAGTTCGGCTTCTTGGGCGTGACGGTGTGCACACGGGTGCACACGCCACGGCGCTGGGGAGCCCCCTTGAGGGCCGGCGTCTTGGTCTTGGATATCTTGTCCTGGCGGCCCTTACGGACCAGCTGTGCAATCGTGGGCACGCGGAACCTCTTCTATTCTTGTACTTCGATCATGAAACACGCCGGACGGCGCGCGGAGAGTCAATTCTAGGCTATGGCGCAGGGTGACGGCAAGCCGGCGGCCGGACCCTAGAGGGCCTGGCCGCCGATCTCGTCCTCGGGGTGCGTGGCGTCGTCCTCGGGCAGGGCCGACTCGTCGTAACTCGCGCCGATGTTCTGGAACGCGGCGAGGTCGGCGCTGAAGGAGTCGTCCTCACTCGTCTCGCCCAGCAGGCCGGCCAAGTCGAACTCGTCGTCGCTCGACTGAGCCCACGCCGGCAGCATCTCGGCGCCGGGCATGTCCAGGCGCAACTCGCGACGGTTGTAGTACTCGAGGCCCGATCCCGCCGGGATGAGCTTGCCGATGATGATGTTCTCCTTCAAGCCCACCAGGTGGTCGCGCTTGCCCTCGATCGCGGCCTCGGTCAGCACGCGAGTGGTCTCCTGGAAGGAGGCCGCCGAGAGCCACGAGTCCGTCGCCAGCGACGCCTTGGTGATGCCCATCAGCTGGGCGCGGCCGTCGGCCGCCTCCGATCCGCGCGCCT
>JAJYAC010000108.1 GCA_021779735.1 Actinomycetes bacterium | reverse complement strand
AAGAGGGCGTTGAACGCGTCAAAGGCGTCGAGTCCCTCGCGAAGTCGTCCCGAGACCTGCGAGACGAGGTGCATGAGGTGACTGAAGCGCTCGACGTGGGCCAGCCGCTCGACGCTGACGGTACCCGCCTCGGCGACACGTCCGACGTCGTTGCGACCGAGGTCGACGAGCATCACGTGTTCGGCGATCTCCTTGTCGTCCGAGAGCACCTCACGCTCGAGGGCCAGGTCCTCGGCCTCGTTGGCGCCGCGCGGACGCGTCCCGGCGATGGGTCGCGTCGAAACCACGCCGTCGACGACGCGAACGAGCATCTCGGGCGAGGCGCCCACGATGTGCGAGTCACCGGTGTCAAGCAGGTACATGTAGGGCGAGGGGTTGAGCGCACGCAGCACCCGGTAGAGGGTGAGGGGTTCGACCTTGGTGGGGCGGCGAAACTGTTGGCTCGGCACGACCTGGAAGATGTCGCCGACGCGAATGTGGGCCCGGGCCGCCTCGACGACGTCGGCGTAGCCCTCGGCGGTGAAGTTCGAGAGTCCCGCTGCGAGGGCGCGCACGTCGACGTCGTGCCAGGTGTGAGGCGCCGTCGCCACGAGGCGCTCCACGCGCGGGTCCACCGCCGGGCCCGGTCCGAGCAGGCTCGCCTCGAGCTCGTCGAGGCGAGTGGCCGCGCGCGCGTAGGCGCTCGCCGCGTCGTCGTCGATCTCGGCGTTGACCACCACCGTCGTCGAGTGGCGCAGGTGGTCACAGATCAAGAGGGCCCCGGGGAACGAGAAGTCGACGTCGGGCCAGGGGTCGTCACCGGGCTCTCGGGCCAAGCGCTCTAGGCGTCGTACGTAGTCGTAGGCGACGAAACCCACCGCGCCACCGAGGAAGTCGGGCAGTCCGACGGGCTGGTAGGCGTGGTAGCGCGCGAGCAGCGCGCGCACCGTCTCTAAGGGTCCCGCGCCCTTAAGTCCCATCGCGCCCTCGACGATCGTCTCACCGTCGCGGGTCGTGACGCGCCAGCGACGGTCGAGGCCGATGAAGGAGAAGCGTCCGGTGGTCTCACCCAGCGAGGCGCTCTCGAGTAGGAAGATCGCCGAGTCGCCGAGGCGCTGGTAGAGAGAGACGGGCGTCTCGCGATCGAGCTGGAGGGTCGAAAAGAGCGGGATCAGGTTGTAGCCCGCGTTAGCGAGGTGGAGGAACTCGCTCTCGGACAGGTCGGCCACACGCAAAGGTTAGACGCGACGCCCGTACACTCTTGTAATGTCATCGATTCTCGTCGTCGACAACTACGACTCCTTCGTCTACAACCTCGTGCAGTACCTCGGCGAGTTGGGCGCGAGCGTGCACGTCGCGCGCAACGACGAGGTCGACGTCGCCGACGTCGAGGCGGGTCGCTACGACGGTGTCCTGATCTCGCCGGGGCCGGGACATCCGCGTGACGCGGGCAACTGCCTCTCGATCATTCGCTACTGCGCCGAGGCTCGCCTGCCCATGCTCGGGGTGTGTCTCGGCCACCAAGCCCTGGCCGAAGCCTTCGGCGCTCACGTCGTGGTCGCCCCTGAGTTGGTGCACGGACGAGCGAGTGCGATTGAGCACGACGGCACCGGGCTCTTTGCCCACGTGTCGCCGTGGTGCGCGGCGGGTCGCTACCACTCGCTCGTCGTGGAAGAGTCGAGCCTTCCGGCGTGCTTGGTTGTCACCGCGCGCGCCAACGGGCTCATCATGGGACTGCGCCACGTGGACCTGCCACTGGAGGGTGTGCAGTTCCACCCCGAATCGGTTCTCACCCAAGACGGCTACGTCTTGCTCGCGAACTGGCTCGAGGAGTGCGGCCAGAGTGGCGCGCGCGAAAAGGCGCACGCGCTCAGCGAGAAATTCAACGAGGTGCGTCGCTCGCTGCCCGCAGCGTCGCGTTAGGCGAAAGACTCGCCGACGCCCACGCGCGTCTCCACGACGGACCCGCCCACTCGTTCCACCAGGTACGCGCCGGACGCGCTCGTGGCGACATCGCCCACTACGCGAGTGGCTTGGGTGCCCTCGTACCAGATGCCCACGCCATCGTCGCTCGCGTAGGCACGCTCGAACGTGGCCTCGGCGACGAGCTGGTGCAGGAGCGGGCGGCGCTGAGCTTCGGAGTCGTAGTGCACGCCGTTGGCGTAGGGCAATAGGGCGAGACCGTTGGTCACCGGGGCGAGGGTGGGACCGAAGGAGTCCGTCGTCCCCCCGGCGTGCCAGCAGAGGCTGCCGGCCGACACGCCCGCGAGGATGACACCGCTCTGCCAGGCCGCGCGCATCAACTCGTCAATGCCGTGCAGCCTCCACAGGGCCAGCAGGTTGGCCACCGAACCGCCGCCGACCCAGACGAGGTCGGCACCGAGGAGGCGCTCGTCGGCCCGGTCCGAGGGCTGGGGGAAGAGCTTGAGCTCGGTTACGTCACAGCCCGCCGCATTGAAGGCCTCGTAACTCATCGCGTAGTACGTCGCAGCGTCGCCGCTCGCGGTGTAGACGAGACAGACCCGGGGACGAGATC